>JBBRVA010000031.1:0-20301 GCA_038247295.1 Caldilineales bacterium
CGCAGCCATTGCACCGTAGCCCCGGCCATCGCAATCGAACCTTCCAAGGCATAAACGGGCGGTTGGTGGCCCATCTGGTAGCCGACGGTGGTCAGCAGACCGTTGTGGCTGCGCACGATCGCTTCGCCGGTGTTGAGCAGCATAAAACAGCCGGTGCCATAGGTGTTTTTCGCCTCGCCGGGATGGAAACAAGTTTGGCCGACGGTGGCCGCTTGTTGATCACCCAGCGCGCCGCAGACCGGAATCTGGCCCTGAAAGGGACCACTCTTCAATGTCATGCCGTAGAAGTTGGCGTCACTGCTCGGTCGAATCTCGGGCAACAATTGGCGGGGAACGCCGAGTATGGCCAGCAGTTCATCGTCCCAGGCTAGCGTCTCCAGATTCATCAACATCGTGCGGCTGGCGTTGGTGGGGTCGGTGATGTGTTGGCCGCCGGTCAAATTCCAGATCAGCCAGGTGTCGACGGTGCCGAAGAGCAGATCGCCCGCTTCGGCCTGGGCGCGCACGCCGGGCACATTATCCAGCAGCCAACGGATTTTGGGGCCAGCAAAGTACGTGGCAACTGGCAGCCCGGTTTTGTGATAGATCAGCGGCGCATGGCCGCTTTCCTGTAATTGTTTGCAAATGCGGTCGGTGCGGGTATCTTGCCAGACAATCGCGTTATAGACTGGCTCGCCCGTGTGACGATTCCAGATCAGCGTGGTCTCGCGCTGATTGGTGATGCCGATCGCGGCGATGTTGGCGGCTGTGATCTCGGCCTTGGCCAATGTAGCGCCAATCACGGACCGTGTGCGCTCCCAGATCTCGCGCGGATCATGTTCCACCCAGCCACTTTGGGGAAAGATTTGGGTGTGTTCGCGCTGATCGTAGGCGACGACCGCGCCGTGTTGGTCAAAGAGCATGAAGCGGGTGCTCGTGGTGCCAGAGTCGATGGCGCCGATGTATTGGGTCATGATCAGATCACTTTCAAGCGCTGTTTGGAAGGATGAAATTGGATAAGTGAAGCTGAATATTGCTAATCGTTGCCCAATGTGGGCACGGCTGTCTCGAACAGGTAATACGAACTCGTGGCGCCTGGATCCTGATGACCAATCGAGCGCGGACCTAAGTAGCTGGCCCGTCCCTTGCTGGCCTGAAGGAGAATCGTCTGTTTCATACCCGCTTCGGCCGCCTGTTGCGCCAGGGTGAGTGCGGCACGTACGGTTGCACCCGCCGTGGCGGCTTCGTCTAACGCCACGACGGCTGGATAGAGGGCGTCGAGCATGGTTTTTTCGTTTAACTCTGCCTTGCCGCGCTGCTGGACCCCATCAAACCCGCTGTGAAACATGTGCGCCAGTTGGGCAAGCGTGATCGCCGGCTGGTTGCCGGCCGCTTTAGCTGCGCGCAGGAAAAATGCTCCGTAGAGAGGACCCGCTGCGCCGCCAATGTTGCTGATCAACGTCATCGCCACTGTACGCAACAAAGCGCCGACATCTTGTTCGCTGCTCGCATCGTGATCCAAACGATCCAATACCTTGGTCATGCCGTGCACCATGTTGGAGCCGTGATCGCCGTCGCCAATCGCTGCATCTAGGGCGGCCAGATAAGTTTCCTGCTCGATGATGCGGTCGGCATAGCGCACAATCCAACGCCGAAATTGGGCGAGCGTGATTTCTTGACGCATGATCTTCCTTACAGTAGGGAAACAGGATACGGGAAACGGGATTAGGTAACAGCAGACAATCCTGTTTCCTGTTTCCCGTATCCTGTTTCCCTATCTACCAATACAACGCCGGCGTACGGACGGGCGCATCCCACAAGTCGAGCAATTCTGGGTCGAGCCGTAAGAGCGTTACCGAACAGCCAGCCATATCCAGGCTGGTAATGTAATCGCCAACCAGACAGCGATCAACGTGGATCGATTTCTGCTGCAACAGGTGATGCAGGTGGCGGTAGACGATAAATAATTCGTGTTGTGGTGTGCCGCCCAGGCCACTAACCATCGCCAGCACCCGATCCCCGGCGACTAGATTTAAATCATGGATGAGCGGAATGGTCAACATATCGACAATTTCATCGGCCTTGGTCAGCAACGCCCGTCGCCGGCCTGGATCGCCATGAATACCCACGCCGATCTCGATTTGGCCGTCTGGCAACTGAAAGGTGGGATAGCCGAGGTTGGGCGATGTGCAACTGGTTAGGGCGACACCCATGCTGCGGGCCTGGGTGCTGGCCCGGTGGGCAAGTGCTGTTACCTGCGCTAATGATTGACCCCGCTCTGCCGCCGCCCCGGCGATTTTTTCTACGATGACGGTGGCGCCCATGCCGCGGCGGTTGATGTTTTTATCGACGGCCACATCATCATTGATCAACACAGATGTGATTTCGATGCCGTCTTCTTGCGCCATCTCGATTGCCATCTCCATATTGAGACGGCCGCCGGTGTAGTTCTTGATCACATACAATGCGCCGGCGCCACCGTGGACGGCATGTGTGGCCGCCACATATTGGTCGGGCGTGGGGCTGGTAAAAATTTTACCAGGACAAGCGGCATCTAACATGCCGCGGCCTACATAGCCAATATTGAGTGGTTCGTGACCGCTGCCACTGCCGCTGATCACCGCGACTTTGCCCGCTACCGGCGCATCGTTGCGATAGACAAAGTGGGGCGAATAGTGGACACGCAAAAATTTGGCATACGTTAGCTCAAAGCCTTGCAGGCTTTCAACCGCGGCATTGGATGGGTGGTTAATCAGTTTTTGCATAATTGGTACGCTACTTCTGCGCTGCGCCAAGCCAACGCTTTGGGTGAAGCGCGCCACCGCTTGTCACATGGGCCAGGATCAAGGCTGGCAAGGCATCTTATTGTAACGGTTTTTGCGGCTTTAATCAACCCCTAATTCTCCGCTCACGAATTTTTGCAGGAATAAATTCCGCTGCTGACAGTAGCAAGTGCCCTAAGGCACTAAAAACTTAGTCGCGGCGGCGACTTGCTGCTGCAAAAAATTGATATCATCGTCTAGGCTTGAAAGCGTCTCTGTAAAAGTGCTTTGGCCGCGACAGATGCCTTGCCCCGGTGGCTGATCTGGTTTTTTATCTCGGCTGGGAGCTCGGCCATCGTCTTGCCTAAATCTGGCAAATAGAAGATCGGATCGTAGCCGAATCCGTGCTCACCGCGCGCTGCGGTAATAATTTCGCCTTCTACGCTGGCTTCGGTGGTGAAGATTTCATCGTCTGGGCTGGCAATCGCCACTACGCACCAGAAGCGGGCCGATCGTGGCCGCTCTGGGTATTGTTGCAACTCTGCGAGCACTTTTTGGTAGCGATCACGGTCGGTGGCGCTCGGCCCGGCATAGCGCGCCGAATAGACGCCGGGGCGACCATCCAGCGCGTCGACTTCTAACCCGCTGTCGTCGGCCCAGGTCCACAGACCAGATTGGTGGGCATAGGCCCGAGCTTTTAGACGCGCATTGGCCGCGAAGGTTTCGCCTGTTTCTTCGACATCGTCAACAATACCTTCGGCGCGCAACGATGTGACCAGCAGCGGCAAGTCGGCTAAGAGTGTTTGGTACTCACGAATTTTGCCGGGATTATGGGTGGCGATCAATAATTCACGCACAAGCAACGCTTAACCCTTTCGATAACAATTCATCATTGCTAATTCCTTTTGACCCCGTTCCTATGCTATCATATAATTTCCCTCAATCAGAAACTTTACTTACCATACACGTGATTAGAATAGATTCTCTGGAACGGACTGATTTTGATGGTTGATTCTTACCACCCGTTACGCATATTCTCCGGCTCAGCCCACCCTTCGTTGGCCAACGAAATTGCGACCTTGCTTGATGTTACGCTGGGCAAATCTACGACGCGCCACCTACCGGATAGCGAAATTCATGTTATGCTGGATGAAGTGGTGCGCGATCAGGATATTTTCTTTATCCAGCCCTGCCATGCACCGGTCAATGATAACTTGATAGAGCTGTTGCTCTATCTAGACGCTTTCCGGCGGGCTAGCGCCCATTCGGTCAATGTTGTGATTCCCTATTATCCGTACGCCCGCCAAGAACGTATGGCACAAGGCCGAGAGGCGATCAGCGCGCGCGTGGTTGCCAATATGCTGGAGAGCCAGGGCGCAAAGCGGGTGATCTTTGTGGACATTCACGCCCAGGCGATCCAGGGATTTTTTAATATCCCCGTTGATCCCCTGAGCGCGCTGCCCCTGCTGGCCGATTATTTTCGCCACCCTGAATTTGCCAATGGGGCAATTGTGAGCCCCGATGTTGGCCGAGCGAGTATGGCCGGCAAATATGCCGAGTTGCTAAATTTGCCGTTGGTGGTGATGCACAAGCGGCGCACCAGTATGAGCGCCACCGAAACTACCCATGTTGTGGGTGACATCGTGGGCCGTCGCCCGATCATTATTGATGATGTTATGGCCGGCGGCAGCGTTCTGAAACAAGTGGATGCCTTATATGCCAATGGTGCAGAAGGTACGGCCTGCTTTGCGGTCACCCATCCTGTGCTGCTGCCGACTGCGCTAGAGCGGCTCAATGCAGATGAACGGATTGGCAAACTTGTCGTTACCAATACCATTCCGGTGCCTACCTCTAAATTACACCCGAAGCTTGAAGTCATCTCGATTGCTCCGTTATTGGCAGATATCATCTACCGCATCTATAAGGGCCAGAGTATATCTGAGAAGCTAATCCTGGCTTAGGATTCTACCTGCGTGTTGCCTCACTTAATAAGCCGAGACTGTTGATTGGCTTGTGCTGGCCGGTTGCGCTGCGGCAGCGGTATCGACGCATATGGATTAGGAGGAGAATTGAATATGAAGATAAGGAGCAAGGTGGCTTATGTTTAATCTGAACCGAGGCCAACGTCCGGAGCCAGATGCAATTGAAGTAATCATCGGGCCGCGGGCAACCTTTAGCGGCGCTTTGCGCTGTGATACCAGCATTCGCATCGATGGCGCGGTGGAAGCTGGCCATGTTGAGACGCCTGCTAATGTGGTGCTCACCGAGACGGCGCGTGTCCAATGTGATATTACAGCCCGCACGGTCAGCATTCGTGGCGTCTATCGTGGCACTATTCGCGCCGACCGCGTTGAATTGCTCCAGGGCAGCCAGATCTATGGGGCGCTCTATGTCAATAGCTTTTTTATGGATGAAGGCGTGCTCATGCGCGCCGAGCTAAACATCCAAAGCGCGATGATGGAAGAACCTGCGTTATTGGCCCCACGGCCTGATAGTAATGCGACTATCCCTGTGATCAAAGCTTTTAGAAATAAAGGCTAAAATAGATCGCCTATCCTTTTACTCTGTTGATTTACACCCTTGATTTACACCCTTGATTTACACCGTCGATTCCACTTTAGGAGGCTTTTTGATGAGAAGTACTACAACTCGTGTTTGGTCATTGTTGCTTGTTCTTGCCCTATTTGTGACTGCCTGTGGATCTGCCCCGGCTTCCAACGATACGCAAACAACCAGCGACGCCACTGCTACACCCGCCGCCGTTACCGAAACAGATACACAGACCACAACGCAAACCACGGCAGACGCAGATTTGCTGGCCGACATCCTGGCGCGCGGTGTGTTGCGGATCTCGACTGATCCGGCCTATCCGCCCCAGTCCGAATTGGTGGAAGATGCCACGATCCCGGCTGATACCAAATGCACCGGCGAGGAACATGTTGCGGCTGAATTTACCGGTTTTGATATCGACGTTGCCGTCGAAATTGCTAAACGCTTGAGCGTAGAACCTTGTTTTGTCACGCCAGATTGGACGCTGATCACCGGTGGCAATTGGTCTGGCCGTTGGGATATTAGCGTTGGCTCGATGACGATTACCCCGGAACGCATGCAAGCGCTCTACTTCTCGTTGCCCTACTACACGACACCGGCTGCTTTCTATGTGCATGCCGATAACACTAGTATTACGACCCTAGAAGATTTATCCGGCAAGCGTATTGGTGTCTGCTCGGGCTGCACCTACGAATCGTACTTAGATGGTTCGCTGGAAATCCCCGGGGAGACGATTACCTTTACCGTCACCGACGCCGAAGTGACCGGCTATGACACAGATACTTCCGCCTTGCAAGATCTGGCGCTGGGTGATGGCGTTCGTTTAGATGGCGCGATGACGGCCTTGCCAACTGGCCAGGGCTTTATCGACAGTGGCCAGCCGATCAAGCAACTGGGCGAACCGGCTTATTTTGAGTACCTGGCCGCCGCTTTTGATCGCAACAGCACCCTCGATAGCACGGCGTTGCGCACCCAAGTAACAGAAATCATCGCAGGGATGCATAGCGACGGTACGTTGAAAGCCTTGTCCGAGCAATACTATGGTACAGATCTGGCGACGCCTGGGGCAGCGTTTGATCTAGCTGCGCTTGATCAATAAGTAATCGAATGACAGTGATGTGGTCGGCTGCGGTCGGCCATATCACTGTCATTGTCCCCTAGATTTATGTCCTTGATAGTAGCAAAGAATGAACCTAGCTTTGAGGTGCAGTCATGCGTGTAGCTGCAAAAGAATCGATCGCGGACGCAAATCGGTTTCGGCTGATTGGTAAACGGTTGCTGGCTGAACAACAACAGGCGCGCCGAAGCCAGTTTCTGAAAGTTGCTGGCGTGTGGGTAATTTTATTTGGTCTGGTTGGCATTGCTTTATTTGTGTTGCGTGTCGATTTTGCCTACATTCTTGAACACCGCAACTTTGTATTAGCCGGTCTGTGGACCACCCTAGAGGTGTCGCTGGTTTCAATTTTCTTCGCCACGATTTTGGCCTTTGTGGGCGCGTTGGGCCGGCTATCCGACAACGCGGTGGCCTATGGTGTTTCTGGTTTCTATATCTCACTTATCCGTGGCACACCGCTTTTGGTTCAAATTTTTCTAATTTACTCTGGTCTACCCCAAATTGGCACACGGATCAATGCAATGGGTTACCCTATGGTGGGCAACCTGCTGATCTTAGATCCTGTACCGGCGGGTATTCTAGCCTTGAGCCTCAATTATGGGGCTTACATGACCGAAATCTTTCGGGCTGGTATTCAAGCGATCGGCTTCGGGCAGACCGAGGCTGCCCGCGCCTTGGGCATGAGCTATTGGCAGACCATGCGCTATGTAATTCTGCCGCAGGCGTTTCGGATTGTCATTCCACCGATTGGCAACCAATTTATCGCCATGCAAAAAGATTCATCGCTGGTTTATATCATGGGGGTGTGGGAAATTACCTACCGCGCCAACCGTTTTGCCCGCAAAGATAGTAAATTTATCGAAATGTTTATTTTAGCCGCCGCAATCTACTGGGTGTTGACAATCATCTCCGAATGGCTACAAGGCCGTTTAGAGCAGCGAATCGCCCAGACCCAAAGAAGGACGTAGACACGGTGGCTCATATATACGGCGACTCAAGTCGCTGTTCCCTCTACAAAGTGGCCTACGCCAATAGAAAAATCAACTTTTAGAAAAGGAAATCTAGATGAGCAGTCATACTGTTAGTTTTCGTAATGCCGACTTAACCGTGAATGGCACGCCCGTCGCTGTGGGCGACCAGGCACGTGATGTGAAATTGTCCGACGGGCTTGGCTCTACCTTTAGCCTGCTAGGCGATACCGCCGGCAAAGTGCGCTTGATCAGTGTTGTGCCTAGCATCGACACCGGTGTTTGTGACGCGCAAACGCGCCGCTGGAATGAAGAGGCTAGCAAACTAGGCGAAAATGTGGTCGTCATCACCGTTAGCGCCGACCTACCAATGGCACAGAAACGCTGGTGCGGGGCGGCCGGCGTCGAGCGGGTAAAGTTACTCTCCGACTATGTAGATATGGCATTTGGCCAGGCCTATGGCACATTGGTGCAGGATCTACGCCTCGATCAGCGCTCAGTTTTTATTGTTGACGCCAACGATACCGTGCGTTACGCAGAATATGTACCTGTTTTCGGTCAACACCCAGATTATGACGCAGCCCTGGCGGCGCTACAAACGGCGATGGAGTAGGAATGGGGAAACAGGAAACGGACATATCTGCTTTCCGTTTCCTGTTTCCTGATTCCCGTTTTCCGTTGCTCATCAACCAAGGAGTCTCTCTGCTATGATTTGGCTTATCGTCCTGCTCGGTGCTGTGCTTGGCTATCTACTCGGCTCTATCCCCGTGGGTTTATGGGTCTGTCGTCTCTATGGGGTCGACATTCGCACTGTGGGCAGCGGCCGCACCGGTGGCACCAACGCCTGGCGCGCCGCGGGCCTGAAGGCGGGCATTCCCACGATCATCGGTGACGCGATCAAGGGGGCGATAGCCGTTTGGTTGATTCGAATGTTGTATCGGAACCTCTTTCCCGAGCCTTCGCCAATGACGGTTGATGACGCGACGCTGCGGATGCTGGTTTTGCATCTAGCCGAGGCCCTGGCTGGCGGCGCTGCCATTATTGGCCACAACTGGTCGATTTTCAATAATTTCAAGGGCGGCGCAGGGGGTATCACTTCGGCGGCGACAACGATGGCTATCTCGCCGCTGGCAGGCGGCATGGTCTGGTTGATTGGGGCGTTTATCATCTGGTGGAGCCGCATGGCTTCGGTGGGGACGCTGTCGGTTGGTGTCAGCGCGTTTGCCATTTTCCTGGTGCTAGCCCTCAACGAGTTAGCGCCTTGGCCTTATGTGGTCTATGGCGTGATTGCGCTTTTTTCTGTAATCATCGCATTGCGCTCTAACCGCGAAAAGTTAAAGGCAGGTCAAGAACGAGTGATTACGCTCTGGTAGGCACTCTATAACTTGATGGCTTGTCTGACGCAGCTTTGAAATAGAGATAAAAATAGCGCTTAACCGTCAGGTTAAGCGCTATTTTTATCTCTATTTCAAGTATGTTCACTACTCACTGTATTCAGATGGGTATTCCGTTCGTTAATCATTTTTACACGACTGAATTAAATTTGTGTAAAGATTGTTTGGGCAATAGATGAAAAAAGAGTAAGCTAGCACTTTCGCTTTTTGAGCTGTACACTATACGATAACCCTACGTTGGCTGGATGATGCGCAATAGATGGAAACGTTCACCCCTCACTTTTCGTCTACTATTTATAGAATAATATTTAGTAGACATTCCGCTTAAGGATGGAATTGCATGATTAATGCAGACGGCGTATAGATTTATGCAAAGCGATTTGACCCCAAGTTCATTGCGCTACGCCCTCCATCAATCCCATGCGACGAGAAGGGGGTATGGTATGACAACCAAGCATCTTCAGATGCCATCACCATTAGTAACTGTGGCCCAAACCGTGTTTACGGTCGCCCAGATTGTCTTATTGATTGTCATCTGGTCAGTTTTCTTTTTGTGGGCAGTAGTTGTCACCGAACATCTATTTGTGCCATGGATTACAACAGTTGGCAGAGAACAGCAATCGTTTGTTGATTTTATCTCATCTTGGGTCGGCGCATCTTTGCTCGCTTTGATCCTGGTCATGATCAGCCTTACCCTCTTTTTCTACCGGATGCCGCGCGCCCGCAACAAAATGAGTGTGCCTTTTGAATTCGGTCTGACTACGTTGCTCTTTGTCGTTGTCCATTTAATTGCCGTTGGTCTGGGCTCTTTCCTCTTTCCAGCATGGCTACCGCTTGAGCTATGGGCGCCGTTGGAACGACTACTAAGCACAGCGCCGGGGGTTGCATCGCATTTTTACCAAGCACCTGCGCTTGCAATCACCGCACTGATGTTGGCCGGTCTCTTTTGGCTCCAAGGATCAGAGCGTATGTGGCGACATGCGCGCCGGGGCTGGCAACGGATTGTCGCACCGGCTGACAAAACCTGAAATAATCGATAAGGGAGTTTTATGCCTGCATTTGGATTTTTATCGATCATGCTTTGTCTGTTATTGGTCAGCGGCTGCCAACTGCTAATCCAGCCTCCGCCCGCCGTTGCGCCTCTAGAGGCAACGGCGCTGCCATCAGTTACTTTGGGCGACGGTGTACAAATTGAAATTGGCAGCCGTACGCTCTTTTTAACCTGTGTCGGCGAGGGCAGCCCTAGTGTGCTTTTGGAAGCGGGTTTAGGCGCGGATCATGCGGCCTGGGCTATGCTGCAACCGGCGATTGCCGAAGTGACACGCGTCTGTAGTTACGATCGCGCTGGAACCGGCCAAAGTGATCCTGCCCCTACGCCACGCACAGGCCAGGCGATTGTGGCAGATCTGCACACACTCTTAGGTAGCGCAGGAATTACCGATTCCTTGATATTGGTTGGACACTCGTTTGGGGGCCTGCATGTGCGTCTTTACGCCGCCGAATATCCTGCCGAAGTAGCCGGCCTAGTGCTCGTCGATCCTGTCCACGAGGCGTGGTGGTCACGCGCGGAAGCGTTATTGCCCGCAGCTACAGATGCCGATAGTACACAATTGGTAGAATTGCGCCGCTACTTTGCTTCAGAAGGGGGTGAACCCGAGGAAAATGTCGAAGGAATTGATATTGCTGCCACGGCAGCACAGGTGCGCAACACTGGAGATTTGGGCAATTTACCTGTGATCATCTTGACGGCCGGCATTCCAGATTTGTTGCCGCCTGGGTTGCCAGAAGCACTACAAACGCCGCTTGCCAAGCTGTTGCAAGAGGAACTACCGGCGGAACTAGCCAAACTTTCGCCTAATAGTATGCGCTTGACTGTGCCAAACAGCGGACATAATATTCCGCAACGACGGCCGGATGTGATCTTGGCCGCAATCAAAACGCTGGTGCAAGTGAGCCGGGGTGAGTAATATTTTTACAAGCCCAGATAGGCCTCAATCACGCGCGGATCAGAAAGTAACTCTTCTGCCTGGCCGCTGATCGTAATGGCACCTGTCTGCAACACATAACCGCGATCTGCCACTTGTAGCGCTTTGCGTGCATTCTGTTCTACAACTAGAATCGTGGTGCCGGCCTGATTTAGCGCCTGGATCGTGTCGAAGATCGTATCGACTAGCACCGGCGCCAGCCCCATCGAAGGTTCATCTAACAAGAGCAAACGCGGGCGTGACATCATTGCGCGTCCAATCGCCAACATCTGTTGTTCACCACCGCTCAGCGTGCCAGACAATTGTCGCCGTCGCTCGAATAGGCGCGGGAAGAGCTTAAAAATCCGCTCCATGTCCTTACGCTGCTCGGCTAGGTTATTACTTAGATAGGCGCCCATTTCGAGGTTTTCCAAGACGGTGAGCTGGGCAAAGACGCGGCGTCCTTCTGGCACTTGCACCAAGCCCAAGCCGGTTACATTATGCGCTTGCATACCGGTAATATCTTTGCCTTGAAAGCAGATGCTGCCTTGGCGCGGCACCAGCAATCCGCTGACTGTCTTTAGCGTTGTACTCTTCCCCGCGCCATTCGCCCCGATCAGGGTAACAATTTCGCCTTCATTAACGGTCAACGAAATGCCCTTGAGCGCGTGAATATTGCCGTAATAGGTATGCAGATCATCGATTTCGAGTAAACTCATAGCTAGATCCAGTGAATAAAGTGGTTGTGTCGTTACTTAACTATCTCGGCGGTACGTTTGCGTGTGCCTGCTTCCGCCGCTTCAACCCCTTCACGACCTAAGTAGGCTTCAATGACTTGGGGATTCTTCTGAATTTCAAGCGGTGTACCTTCGGCAATTTTGCTGCCGTGATCTAACACGACGATCTGCTCGGAAATGCCCATCACCACGCGCATATCATGCTCAATCAAGACAATGGTTATGCCCAGTTCATCGCGTAGCCGACGAATAAAGAGGGTCAATTCCGCTGTTTCGCGGGGATTCATACCGGCGGTCGGCTCATCTAGAAATAAAATTTGGGGCTTATTGGCCAGGGCTCGCGCAATTTCCAACCGACGTTGATCGCCATACGCAAGATTACGGGCTACTGTGTTACCTTTTTTGTGCAGTCCCACAAAGTTCAGCAACTCCACTGCGCGATCAAGCGCATGCTTTTCTTCTGCACGTACTGTTGGCGTGCGGAGGATTGCGCCCAACAGGCCAACCTTTAGATGGGAATGTTGCCCTACCATGATATTTTCTGCCGCTGTCATATTGCTAAAGAGGCGGATGTTCTGATAGGTGCGTGAAATACCACGGCGAGCAATCTGATCGGTGGCAAGACCCACAATCGATTCGCCCTTGAAAATGATATTGCCCTCTTCTGGTGTATAGAAGCCGGTGATGCAGTTGAAAAATGTCGTCTTGCCTGCGCCATTAGGGCCAATGACGCTAAAAATCGAGTGCTCGGGGATATCTAGCGTTACCCGATCTACGGCAACTAGACCTCCAAAGCGTTTAACGACCTGATTTGCAGTAAGAATTCCCATATATTACGCTACCTGGAGTGAGTCAGTAACTGGCAACTATCTACCTTCTTGTACCAACTGCTGCGGTTGGTCCGGCAGCAGCCCTTCTGGACGTTGCAACATCATAAAAATTAGCACCGCGCCGTAGACAAAGAGCCGAAATTCGGAAAATTCGCGCAGCAGCTCTGGCAGCCCGACCAATACCAACGAACCAAGGACAACGCCCGGAATATTGCCCATGCCACCCACGATGATCAACGCTAAAATGTTGATCGAGATGAGCAGGCCAAAGCTATGTGGATAAATCGACCCTAACTTGCTGGCAAAAATGGCGCCGCTGATACCAGAAAAAGCAGCACCGACCGCAAAGGCCATTAATTTAGTCTGGGCGAGGTTAATGCCCATCGCCTCGGCGACATCTTCGTCTTCGCGGATTGCCATCCAAGCCCGTCCGATGCGCGAGTTTTTTAAGCGCCGGGCGACAAAGACAGCAATAATACAACAGATTAAAATCAGGTAGAAAAGTTTTTGCGGCTTGGTCGGGCCACTGATGCTGAATAAACCGTCAATCGCAATGGGCGGAATCGAAGCGATGCCTTGCGCACCGCCTGTATATGGGCGTAGCCATTCCGAGATCGCCAGCAGGCGAATGATTTCGCCAAAGCCTAGCGTGACGATGGTAAGATAATCGCCCCGGATCCTCAATACGGGAATCCCCAACATGATGCCGGCCAGAATGGCTACAGCAAAAGCGATGGGCAGCGCGAACCAAAAGCTCCACGCACCGGTTGCCTGGGCGACAAAGCCTTCTTGTGAGGTGAGCATACCCACGACATAGGCGCCGAGGGCAAAGAAGGCCACATAGCCTACATCCAACATACCGGCGAACCCGACGACGATATTGAGTCCTAAACCCATCAGCACAAACAGCCCTACCTGATTCAACACTTCGCTGTGGTAGGCGCCTAAGAATTGGGGCAGGTAAATCATTACTAACACGATGAGTAGCCAAATCGACCGCTGCACCCAAGCGCTAGCTGGGCCACGCGCCGGTTGATCGCGTTGACGTTCCTTGCGTATACGCAATAAGAAATTCAGCACAGCTACGACAGTAACGGTAATAATTGCGCCGCTTGTACTAACCCCTTTGGGGGCGAGCAGCCAACCTCTGAAGTAACTGGCAATTCCGTTGTTGTTGAGGATCAGCAACAATTGGTCACTCAACATGCCAAGCAACGTCATTGTGCCGATGCCCGCAAAGAGCGCACCGCGTAAATTGGTTGGCAATAGTGAGAAAGCTGCGGCTACGGCCCCAGTAAATGCGCCGATCAGCGGCAGCAGCGCCAGGTTGCCAAAAGACAACGTTTCGTACAGTTCGGGCGAAGCGTTGATAAACATATCACGCAAGTTGATCTGTCCACCAATCAGCACCAGTAATGCTACGACCAGCGCCGCGATCAAGCCCGCTAAGAGGCCGCCAATTATTTGTTGAAAGGCCGGCGTCTGCCGTTTCACAGCGTTGTAGCCAGCAATAAAGAAGACGGCAATTAATAAAATGTAGCCCAGTCCAGCCACATTTTGGATGATCGGTCGCTCGCTAAAGCGCCCAATCATGCCGACCAATGCTAGCAGAACGGCTACACCGCCGCCAATCAGGCCCTTTTGAATTGCATTGCTAAACCATGTTGACTGCTTCATAGTGTTATATCCAGAATATTGGATTAGACATTCTACCGATTTAATGCCGTTGCCTGACAAGATGACGCCGACCTGCGGTCGGACGATGACAGAATCACATAGGGAGTCCCTGTGTCATCCTGTCATCCACTCATCTCATCACGCCTTCTTAGACGCTAACCGTTCGCCTAAAATACCTGTGGGGCGGAAAATCAGGATAAAGACCAACATCGTAAAGGCAATCGCGTCTTTCAACTGATAGGGAGCAGGAATGTGCAAGCCGTCTAAAAAGAGACTCGGCCCGATCGATTCGAACAGACCCAGGAAGACGCCGCCCAGCATGGCGCCGGGGATATTGCCAATCCCGCCCAACACGGCCGCCGTGAAGGCTTTTAGACCAGGTTGGAAACCCATGTAAAATTGTACTTGTTTATTTAATAAAGCATAAAGCACACCTGCTGCACCGGCCAGCGCTGCGCCAATGATAAAGGTGCGAACAATGGTGGCATCGACGTTGATGCCCATCAGGGCCGCTGTATCTTTATCCTCGGAAACGGCCCGCATTGCTTTGCCGGTTTTTGTATATTGGACAAAGAGATAAAGGAGTGTCATCAAGACAATCGCGGCGACAATCACGACGCCCTGTGTTTTCAATACACCGACGCCAAAGATATTCCACTCGCCTTCCAGGCTAGGCACTGTTGGATAGGTTTTTACGCCGGTGCCATAAAAGCCACTAAAAGTATATTGTAGGAATAATGAGGCCCCGATGGCTGTGATCAAAGGCACTAGGCGGGGAGCTTTGCGCAGCGGTCGGTAACAAATACGTTCCAACAAAAAGGCGACGATAATCGAAGTCGCCATCGCCACGATGGTGACGACGATCAAACTTAGCACCGGGTAATCGGTCATATAACCGGCATCAAAAAGGGGTTGCGCAACAAAATAGCCGGTGAAGGCGCCGGCCATAAAAACCTCGCCATGCGCAAAGTTGATCATGCGCAAAATGCCATAGACCAGGGTATAGCCCAACGCGATCAGGGCGTACAAACAGCCTTGCGCTAGACCAAAGACGAGAAAGTCGAGCCAATTTTCGGTTGAATATTTACCGGCAAGCAGGGTGGCCGTCGAGCCCCAGATAACCACGCCTACAATCATGGCGCCGATTACCCACATGACGAGGGTTGTCAAATCGATTCGTTGTTTGCGTAGGGTCATTTTGATGGGGTTTCTATAACGAGTGGCGTACGATTGAAGTTTAACCGGGTGTTGGTAGATAAATTACAGGGGCGCAGCACGCTGCACCCCTGTAATTCTACCTCATATTACCCTTATTCGGGGTAAATCTTTGCCGTTGGCGTTTCGCCATTGGCAATATTTTCGGCCGTAATTTCATAGACGGCGATGCGTGGGTCGGCGCAGTCACCGTTGGTGGCACAGGTGATGTTGCCCGTTAACCCTTGGAAGCCTGAGGTAGCATAGAGCGCATCCCGCAGGGCCTGGCGGCCAATTGTCAGGCTGCCATCCGCATTCTGCACAGCCGTTGCTTCGATGGCGGCAAAGACAACATTGGCCGCATCATACGCATGAGCGTGGAAAGCGCTGGTCGGCTTCTCACCGTAGGCTGCTTCGTACGCCGGCAGGAACTTCTGGGCGTAGTCGGGACCAAAAGTGGAGAAGTCTGGGCTGGAGAGGTACATGCCCTCGGCGCTTGCGCCGGCGGCGGCCAAGAAGTCGGGCGAGAAGAGACCATCCGCGCCCATTGTCTTGATTGTCGGTCCAAGCCCTTCAATTTCTTCCGATTGAACAGTGATCAGGCCACCGGAAGCGGTGAAGATCGGGTAGTAGAGCATTTCTGGCTTGGTGGTGGCGATCGAGGTCAGCACGGGGCGCATATCGGTGTCGGTTGGGCCGACGGCCTCGGCAGCGGTGATGGTGCCACCCATTTCGGTGAAATTGGTGCTAAAGGCATTGACCAAACCTTCGGCATACGGGCTACCGTCGTGGATTGTGGCCACATTCTTCAAACCCAGTTCTTCGGCGACAAACTGCGCCGCTACCTGGCCTTGCACCTTATCGTTATGGGCGGTGCGCAAGAAACCGGCGACATGCTTGGCCTCATCGGTCAAGTCTGGCGCGGTGGCGGATGGCGACACCATGGTGAAGCCAGCATCCGACAAAATCGCTGCGCCGGCACGGGCCTCGCTAGAGCAGGAAGTGCCAATCACGGCGACGACTGTGCTGTCAGCGGCCAATTTCTGCGCGGCAGCCTGACCACCTTCGGCATTGCAGCCGGAGTCTTCGCCGACTAGCTCAACCGGGTGGTCGAGCAGGGTGGCTTTTTCGGCAACAGCAATTTCTGCGCCGCGGCGGGCATCAATGCCCAATGCACCATCGGGACCAGAGACAACCAGCATATAAGCTACGCGAATCGGGTCACCGGCCGCAATTTCAACACAGCCGAGTGCATCGGCGCATTCGCCGGGTGCTTCGGCTTCGGCGGGTGCTTCGGTTGCTTCCGCCGCTGCACCGGATTCGGCGGGGGCTGGGGCCGCTGGTGCCGGGCAAGCGGCTAGCACCAGGGCTAAAAGCACGAGTAGACTAATCAAGCCTGTTCGTTTTTGCATGTAACATTCTCCTCTAATTTGAAATAGAATTTGAGATAACTACTACTCAGATGATGGAATATTCAGATGAAATGGCAATAGAAATTGGATGAAATCGATTGGCCCAGCACGGAGTGAAGAGAAGGTGACTTTTGCACAAATAATAATCTGTGCCTGGATTCGCGCTCTAGACTTGTGCTAGACTTCGGAATTGGATTATACCTGTTTACAGAGGGATTACACAAAACAATCTTGGCGAGATTATAGGCGAGCGCTATGCTTTTGTCAATATCGTCTGTGAATCGTAGCACTTTCGGACTTACCATTGCTTCTGATTCTTAACTACAGTACACGCAATCTCGGCATATCTCACTTTTTTAATCAAACTTGACACCTATGTTATAATATTTTGTCGGCGCGCCAATCGATGGTGGCGTTTTTTATTGTATTTGCCGGTTTTCACTTTCAATCAATTACTTTTACGCTAGCAGCTGAATTATGGCGCAAAAACGTTTTATCATTGGCTTGACCGGCAATATTGCGACGGGAAAGAGCACTGTGCTTACATATCTGGCTACCAAAGGCGCGCATATTATTGATGCCGACCGGTTGACGCATTTGGCGATGGCGCCAGGTGGTCCAGCCTACCAGTCAATTGTGGACGAGTTTGGGCCAACGATTCTTAATGTGGATGGTTCGGTCAATCGACCGGCATTAGGTAAAATTGTTTTTTCTGATCCATCTGCTTTACAGCGGCTAGAGCAAATTGTCCATCCTGCTGTGTTTAGCTTGGCCCAGCAAGAAATTGAAGCGACATCGGCGTCAATTATTGTGATTGAAGCCATCAAGCTCCTGGAGGCGCGGCGTCTGTTGACCCTCTGCGATGAAGTGTGGGTGGTGACTGCTAGCCTGGAAACCCAATTGCGGCGCCTGATCGAACAGCGTGCTATGGTGGAAGCAGAAGCGCGTCGCCGCATGGCTGCGCAGTCAGCGCAGGCGGAGAAAGTGAAACAAGCCCACCGTGTGATTGATAATGATGGCACCCCAGAACAGTTACAGGCTCAACTGGATCGAATTTGGGCCGAACTTGAGCAGCGTGTTTAAAGATTATTTAAAATGGACTAGAGTAACCTCTGTGCTTCGGGGTCTGGCGTCTAGCGCCATTTTTGGCAACCTTTGAGGGGACAATGGATCGTCTGAAAAATTTTTGGCACAATTATCCTGTCCTGTCCAACTGGCTGGTTTTGGCGGTTGGGATGGTGATTATTCTCTATTTTAGTGCGCGCCATGTTGGCTTCTTGCCAGGCCAGTGGACCGCATTAATCGGCGCGACGGTAGTGTTGGCCGGTTTGTGTGCGTGGATTATTAACTGGGAGTAGACTCTGCTCCCTATATTGTGGGCTGAACAATTTATACTCCTTTGCCTTTTAGCAGTAGAGGAAACGATACCGTATGGAAAAGCGCGACTATTACGAAGTGTTAGGCGTAGAACGCAATACTGATAAAGATGGCTTCAAGAAAGCCTTTCGCAAACTGGCCCAAAAATATCACCCGGATGTTAATAAATCTGAGGAAGCAGAGGCCAGATTTAAAGAGATTAACGAAGCTTATCAGATCTTAAACGATGATCAAAAGCGAGCTGCCTATGACCGTTTCGGGCACGCAGGTGTGCAGGGCCTGGGCAATCAACAAAGTGATTTTGCGGGTGGGTTTGGCGACCTGAGTAGTATTTTTGAAGAGTTTTTTGGTGGCATCGGGGGCTCCAGCGGTGGCCGTGGGCGACGGCAGCCGCGGCGCGGCGCCGATCTGCGTGCTGATATCCGGCTTACGTTCGAAGAGGCTGCGTTTGGCGTCGACCGCGAGCTCGACATCCCCCGCATGGAAGTTTGTGACCGCTGCCAGGGCAATGGCGCCGAGCCGGGCACTAGCCCCGTTACTTGTTTAACCTGTGGTGGCGCCGGCGAAATTCAGCGCCGTCAGCAAAGCCCGCTTTTTGGTACGGTAGTCACCGCGTCTACCTGTCCGGCCTGCGAAGGGACTGGTGAGACGATCACGACGCCCTGCAAAAAATGCAACGGTCAAAAACGTGTACGTGTCTCACGCAAGCTGAATGTGAAGATCCCCGCTGGTGTGGACGAAGGCACGCGCATCCGCCTGGCTGGTGAAGGCGAAGTTGGGCAATTGGGCGGCCCTCCTGGTAATCTCTACGTGGTCATTACGATTGAGCCACACGCCATCTTTGTGCGCGATCAGTTTGATATCCACATGGAGTTACCAATCAACGTCGCCCAGGCTGCCTTGGGCGCGACTGTGAAAATCCCCACGTTGGACGGTACAGAAGATACGCTGGAGATTCCGGCAGGCACCCAAACGGGACGTACTTTCCGCAAACGTAGCCTGGGCATTCCCCGCTTGCAGCGCACCGGACGTGGCGATATGGTGATCACCGCTCAGGTGGTGACGCCGACCAACTTGACGGCTGAACAGAAGGAACTACTGCGCACGTTGGCGCGCACCTTTGGCGATGAACCGAATGAACCATCAAAAGGTTTCTTTGATCGGATCTTTGGCAGCGATTAAGGGATTGCTAAAAATTAATTATCTACGGAGAGGCACGAGATTTTTTGTTATCTTCGTATAATTTCGTGGATAACTATTTTTCCGCAATGGCCTGGATAAAAATCAAAAGTTTTTTAGACTCACCGGCAGTTACGAAAACAAATTTAAAAAGGGTTAAAATTAATGGCTACAACATCTGATCTGCGCAAGGGCATGCTGATTCGTTATAATGGCTCGATTCATCGCGTTATCGAATATCAGCACATCAGCCCGGGCAACTGGCGCGCTTTTGTCCGCATGCGTTTGAAAAATTTTGATAGTGGCAAAATTATCGAAGATCGCGTGCGTGCTGGCTCGGAAGTCGATGTGCTGACCACCGAGACGCATACGGCCCAGTTTCTTTACAAAGCGGCTGGCATTTATTACTTTATGAACACCGCGACCTACGATCAGATCGAACTGACGGAAGAAGCCGTGGGTGATCGCATGGAATTTGTGAGGGAAAATGAGAATGTTGATCTGTTGGTGCTGGACACGGGTCAGATTCTTGACGTAGAGCCGCCAACATTCGCCGTATTGCGCGTCACCGAAGCTGATGTCGCTGTGCGCGGTGATACAACCACCAACCTACAGAAGAATGTCACGCTGGAAACGGGCGCAATCATCAAGGCGCCGGCTTTTGTTAAAGAGGGTGATCTGGTGCGCGTCGACACGCGCAGCGGTGAGTATGTCGATCGCGCAAAAGAGTAAATAAACTAGTACACTTGGGCGTAAGTAAGACAGTGAATCAGTAGGACAGTAGAACAGTGTTTGTACTGTCTCACTGTCCTACTGATTCACTACTGATTCACCGGAGAATAGTATGGTTATTTCCGCCCAAGTGTACTAGAGAGTGTGTCACACTCTCTAGTGCTACGCGGTATACCCTTGTTTGCTGTATACTTTAGAAAAAGCCACCCTTCCATCGATTTTTGCTTTTCATACGGGAAGAACGCCTAGCGCTACGTTCATTTAAAGCGCCATGCTGTTGAGCGTAGGTGAAACTCAACTTGATAGGCGTTGTGGCGAAGTTCGCCAATATAGCCTTATGCCACAGATAGGATATAAACGAGGTCGTAGAGGGTAGGATAAGCCACTTATGTGGTCTACTCTATGTTCGGCGCTAGCATTCCCAAGCGGGAA
>JBBRVA010000032.1:0-20247 GCA_038247295.1 Caldilineales bacterium
ATTCTCCGGTGAATCAGTAGGACAGTGAGACAGTACAAACACTGTTCTACTGTCCTACTGATTCACTGTCTTACTTACGCCCAAGTGTACTAGGATGAAATGCGAAGTAATTAGTCACTCATGTTACGCACCTGATCCTGGGAACGCTGGCATCCTTGCCGGCAGCGGCTCGACGACTCGACGACTCGACTGAGCTCGCCGAAGTCTGAGCTCGCCGAACGTCCGCCAGAGATGGCGCGGGAACCCTCTGGGTGCCCGGCGCGTAACATGAGTGACTAATTACCACCCTCAACATGGACGAACCCTTACTCCTAGGCTTGGACCTAGGGACAACCAACGCCAAGGCTGCGGTCTATGATCGACAGGGTAGCCTCGTGGCGGAAAGCAGCGCCGCCTATGCGACCGATTACCCGCAACCGGGCTGGGCAGAGCAGCGGCCGGCAGATTGGTTGCGGGCGTTAACAACGGCTTGCCGCCAACTGATGCACCAGTTGGGCCCACGCCGGCAAGCTCTGGTTGGCATTGGGTTGGCGGCGCATGGCCCCGGCTTGGTCTTGGTAGATCGGCAAGGCCAACCCTTGCTCGACACTTCGCCCACCTGGCAGGATACTCGCTGTCTAGCGCAAGCCGAGCACTTGCTGGCCGTTGCAGGCCCCTATCCAACCGGCATGGGCCTGCCCCACAATACATTTCTGGCCAAGTTGCTTTGGGTATGCGAACACAACCCTGCCATTGCCCGCCGCACCCACGTTGCTCTGGGCGTAAAGGATTATCTCGCCCACTGGCTGACTGGCGAATTTGTAACCGAACCTTCAACCAATGCCGGTGCCCAGGTCTGGCCGCAAACTGTGGTGGCAGCGTGTGGCTGGTCGGTGGATCGGCTGGCACAGGTGGTTGCGTCAACCGATCAAATCGGTCCACTTTTGCCCATCCGTGCGGAAGCCCTGGGTTTGCCCGTCGGCTTGCCGGTCGTGATCGGTCTCAATGACGGCGCATCGGCCACGCTTTCAATGGGTGCCATCCAACCCCACGAAATGGTGTTAACCCTGGCGACAAGTGGCGTCCTACGCGTGGTATTGCAAGATCCCATCGCCCCCCAAACCCAGTTGGATCATAAGCTTTTTGCCTGGCCCTATGTGCCAGGCCGGTCCATTGCGGGCGGTCACATCCGTTTGGGCGCGAGTGCGTTGTCGTGGTTTGCTGACACACATTGGACCGGCCACGCCGATGGCGATTATATAGGGGTGCTCGCCGAAGCGGCCACCAGTCCACCGGGCAGCCGGGGCGTGATCTTCCTGCCCTATCTGCTCGGGCGCGGCGGTCCGCAGGCCGACGATGCCGCCCAAGGTGGATTTTTAGGTTTAACCTTCGCCACGACGCGGGCCGATCTGGCCCGCGCCGTGTTAGAAGGCGTGGCCTTTGCCTTTCGTGAATTGCTTGATGATTTTGCCGGCATGGGCTATATCCCACCGCTGATTCGGATCAGTGGTGGCGGTGCGCGCAGTGAGTTGTGGCGACAGATCCTTGCGGATGTGCTAAACTGCCCACTGGCCTACTTTACGGCTGATTCGACACTTGGCGCGGCGATGATGGCCGCGGTGGGTGTTGGGATCTATGCCAATTGTAACCCAGCAGTCGACGCCATGGTCCACGCCCCGGAGATTACCGAGCCGCATCTGCAACATCAGGCCGTGTACGCTGATGCCTATCGTCATTATCAATACCTGCGGGATCGTTTGTTTGCGTAGCGCGAAATGAATGGAGCATCCGGGCTAAGGGAGATAAGTAGATAGGGAAACAAGTAGGCATACCCTGTCTACCTGTTTCCCTGTTTACCTGTTTACAGCTTCTGATCACCCCCAATATTCTTATAAGGAGAAACGATGAGTTGGCAATTTGAAGTACTGCTCGAACCGATCGGCATAACGGAAGGGCCCGCCTGGGATGGCAGTGGGCTGCTCTTTACCAGCATTAACAACAGCCGCGTGATGCGTTATGACGCGGATAGTGGTGAAATTAGCGTCTTTCGCACCGGTACGTACCGGGCCAACGGCTTGATGCTGGATCAGGCAGGGCGGCTCTATGCCTGTGAAGGCGGCACCCCGCGCCAGGAAGGCGGACGCCGCATTGTCCGCTACGAGCCGGATGGTGGCGTGACGGTGGTCTGCGACAACTTTGCGGGTAAGAAGTTTAACAGCCCCAACGACCTGGCCATCGATCACCAGGGGCGCATCTGGTTCACCGATCCGCGTTATGGTGAGGACCGCAGCGATATGGAGCTTGACCACGAGTCTGTCTTCCGCGCCGATCCGCAGGCAGATGGCACGTGGCACGTGGTGCGCATCACCTATGATACCACGTCACCGAATGGCATTCTGCTCGCGCCGGACAACAAAACCCTCTACATTGCACAAAGCAAGTACGGCGATGGGCAAAAACGTGAACTGCGCGCGTATCCGATTCTAGCCGACGGCGCGGTGGGCGAATATACGGTATTGCATAATTTCGCCCCGCACCGCGGCATCGATGGCATGTGTCTGGACACCGACGGCAACATCATCGCCACCGCCGGCTGGGAAGTAAGCGGACCAGGTGCGATGATCTACATTTTTGCACCGAATGGTCGCGTCTTGGAAACGCATCCGCTGCCGTGCAACCGCCCCACCAACTGCACCTTTGGCGACGCCGATCTGCGGACACTCTATGTGACCTCGATTGAAGGGCATCTGCTGCGTACTCGCACCGATCGGCAGGGGTTATTGCATTATCCTGTCCTACATACGACATAAATAGGACGTACGCAAAATGAGTGTTCTTAGGGTGGCTGAGCTTGTCGAAGCCGGCTTCGACAAGCTCAGCCACCGTACGCCCTAATAAATGTGGGTTGATCTGCGTTGATCTGTGTACAAATTACGCAGCTTGTCACAAACAGCACTCCTCGCTCGTCTTGATTGTAGAACAAGTAAATTGTGGTTCCAATCAAGACGAAAAGGAGTTTACAATGCAAACGAATCAAAAAATTATTATCCGTTGTATCAGCCTGGGGCGACACAACGGGCTGGTGCAATTCACAGATGCAATCGACCGGCCGCGCCCTCAGGCAATCAGCGGCCGCGCCGCGGCTATGATCAAGGAATTGATCCTGCATTACGTGATGCAGACATTAAAGTTCGAGCGACGTTTTGCCTTCTATCGCTGGCCGCAGGCGCGCATGGCGCACCCAACCGGGGTTGCCGCGTCCGCCCCGCGCCCAACCGAAGCGCTTGTCACCGAAACGGTAAACCGTTGAGGCTCATCCGCCGAAAGTGTAAAAACCTTTGTTTTCGCACTTTCGGCGGATGAGCGAACCGTTGATAAGGGAATGTGCTCATGCTTGAAATTTTTCAGGCGCAGCGTCCACGGCTGTTTGGAATTGCCTACCGCATGACCGGCAGCGCCAGTGAAGCGGAAGATCTTTTGCAAGAAGCCTGGTTGCGCTTTCAAACTGTTCCCGCAGCGGAAGTTCGTTCGCCGGAAGCCTTGCTGACCACGATCGTCACGCGCCTTGCGCTGGATCATTTGAAAAGTGCCCAGGCGCAGCGCGAAATCTATCCCGGGCTTTGGTTGCCAGAGCCGGTGCCGACGGCGAATGGCGTTGAGGAAGAACTGCCCGATACCATGATCAAACTTGAATCGATTTCGCTGGCCTTTCTCCATTTGTTGGAAAGCCTATCGCCCGAAGAGCGCGCCGTCTTTCTGCTGCGCGAAGTCTTCGATTATGAATACCGCGAGCTTGCCGAGTTCATCAACAAGTCGGAGACGAATTGCCGGCAACTGTTCAGCCGAGCCAAAAAGCACATCACCGACCACCGGCCCCGTTTCCCCACCAACCCGGCAGAACACGAACGGGTCTTCCACAGTTTTATCGAGGCGGTGGAAAGCGGCGATTTGAATCAACTGATGGCCGTGATGGCGGATGATGTCGTTTGTTATGCCGATAGTGGCGGCAAAGCGACGGCGCCCACGCGGCCTTTGCATGGCCCGGAAAGCGTGGCAAAATTTGTGAAGGGTGTGCAACGCACCGGCTACAAACCGGGCGACACGATCGAGATGCCGTTGATCAACGGGCGTCCTGGCATTGTGGTCCGCAATGCGCAGGGTGAGAGCACGACCGTCTTAACACTGGACATCGCAGACGGCGTTATTCGGGCGCTACATTTTATTCGCAATCCGGATAAATTGCAGCATCTTTAGTGACAAGTGACAATTTTTACAGAAGAAACGTGACTATTCAATGATGAATCAACATTTTTAGTTGCGAAGTCATCATTGAATAGTCACATCTGAATTTGTGGCCATTGCATTGACAACGCGTTTCCATTCATCTTCAAAAATGACTTGAAAATGCACCTTGTGCTCAGTCATCTTTTGGGCAATCTCATTCCAGGGACGCGGTGTACATAATTCATTGCAGAGGGTAAAAAGTTCCTGTTTGTAGCTGGTATCGTCGTTCCCTTTTAAATGGAGACCTTTCGTCTCCAAGACATATACTTCATTAAATTCTGATGTAGGGCTGGCATTCCGATTAGAAAAAACCATGAAGTCTGGATATACCTTATTGGGATGCCATCCTTGAATACTGTAGCCAACCCTAGAAAAATTTCGCAGCCACGCGACAATCCATTCCTGACGATCTAGATATAAGACGACATCGCGTTCCACTTCGTTAAAATCATTGGCTCGATATTCGAACATAGAAAACAGCGGCAGATTGCCGATCTCGTCAGTCAGTGGCGCTGAAGCATCTGCTGCGATTTTATCTGGCACAGTATTGTAAATACAGCCTGATATCAGGATAAATCGTAATTCGTTTTGTTGAATCAGATCGTTAAAAACATGTTTTGCCCAGGCAAAGCGCTGTGTGCGCAGTTGCAGTTTTAGCTCTTCAATGATAAAGGCTAGATTACGGCGAATGGCCGCGTCGTTGTAACGACGACGTAATCGCTCGATAGTTTCGCCCGCAAATTCATACGCCAGCCAGGGACTGGGTACTAGATCGCTAATTTGGCGGGTGATAAAAACCAGGTCAAGCGGCATATCCACAGCCAGGCTAGGCTGTAATGCATCTGCAAATGTACCTAGCCCTACGGCAATGGCTAGATTTTCACTGCGAGCAGGGTTTAATGACAACGTATCGAAGTGACTTAGCGCAATTCTTGTCCAGTCAACGCGGCTGAGGACATCCATCTCATAGCCTACCTCACGCCATTGCCCCGTGGCCTGATCGCGCACAACGAAACAGGGTAGATATACTCTGTTTGCGTACCCGACAAACTGTGTCCGAATGGGAAACTCTGCGCGTCGCTCGGCTTCGCTGCCTGGGATAATTCTACCCTTCAAGTCGCCTAAGCCTTCTTCTTCTAAGCCAGCGCTAACAGCACGAATTAGCTCGCCAGCCGTATCGCGAAAGCAATAAACGTAGCACTCATCGAGTTCGATCCGGCCTGTTTTCTTGGCATATGGCTGACGCAACACCCGACCCACTAACTGAGTTATGCTCGTGGATGCTTGCTTTGGGTTAGTGAGCACAGTCAAGATATAGGCAAAGGGGCAATCCCATCCTTCTTGTAAGGCCTGTTTGGTAATGATATAACAGATGGCACAGTCGCGGCTGAGCAAATCAATCTGCTCGATTTCATCCTTCTCGCTGCTTTTTACCGCAATTTGCTCTCTGGGCACGCTACACTTACTGATCAGAAATTCGCGTACTTCCTCGGCGTGAATAAAACGAGCTTCACGTTGTTTTTCTCCTGTACGTTCTACCTGGATCAGGCAAATGGGGCGAATGTAAGGACCTCGTTCGTTTAGCTCGTGCTCAATGGCTATCTCTTCCAACTTGACGCGATGTTGGTGGCTGGCAAGCATGGTATCTTTCCAGTCGGCACTGGCACGATTATATACATTAACGTCAAGCTTGATCATTTCCTCGCGCAGCAAATCTTGGCCGCTAATGTTGACCAGTTTATTACTCTGCGGCGTGGGCGTAGCCGACAGTTCTAGGACGAAAGCTGGGTTGAAGCCGAGCAAAGTGTTTTGCGCCAGCTCGCCATAGGCCTTATGCCCTTCGTCCAATATGATCACTGGTTTTATCAAGCGGAGCGTATTGCCTAATGAGGATTTTATGGTACGGCTGACGAACTCCACACTTTGCTCAAATGCATCTAGATTAGGGACACCTTTCAGCAATTGTGTATGTGCATCGTAATCATCTTCACGTGGAAAAAATGCCTCAAACCCGCCGCGATCTTTGAAGATGCGTAACGTTTCTTTCACCTGCCGATTGGCGGAGGGCAACATCAGCAAGAGGACAACCAGATTGTTTTGCACATCGTCGGGCGTAAAGACGGCGTGTTTTTCCAAAATCAGGGTGCGGTCGCCGCTCGCCATGTTGAGATGCACGCGATAGGGATGGGCGCGATCTTTTAGGGCGATGAGCGTTTGGTTATAGATTTGCGTAGTCGGCACGATCCACAACACGAGACCCATTTGCGTAGCCCGATAATGGGCGTTGATCAGATCAATGGCTTTCACCGCGAGCAACGTTTTACCACCACCAGTTGGCACTTTCAGACAGACATTGGGCACACTCTCGCCAATGGCGTTGCGCTTTGCGTTATACGGGGCGGGGCGTGCAATCTCGTCCCAGCCAGCCTCATCCCATTTGTAGTTCTTGATGCCGAACTCAGCCGCTTTTGCAGCCCGCTCACGTTCAGTTGTGAGCGCCTGTAAATAGCGTTGTAGCTGTTCAAGCGCTGTTTGTTGGTATTGTTTCAGTTGCATAAAGTCACTGGCTCAATCCGCCCGGTAGCGATAGATGCCAAAAGGCAACTGGCAAAACTCGATATCGTATTCGGCCATCCGATGTTCGTCGAGATATTTGTGTGAAGCGATCACAAGCCGCAGTTTGCCTTCGCTCACCGTTAAATTCATGGCAAACTTGAGGTCTAGTGGTGTATGCTTGAGATATTCCACGTCCGGTTTATAGATCAAATAGACTGAATAGCGTGCGCTTTCGCCCAGGTAACAATTTTCTTCGTCAATTTGTGCCTCGTCCAATTGTTCGCCTGTCGCCGTAAAAAAGACAAAACGCGCCATTTCTTGATAGGCTGGCAACCCGCCGCGCAGCAGCTCATCCTCGTCAAAGTTTGGCCCCAGCGTGCAATAGGTGAACGAACCGCCCAATCCCGCTTGCAAGGTTGTGTCTTTCGCCCTTGGCACACCTTTGATGACGCGTCGCACGCGTTCCGCGGTCAGGGTATCGGCATAGTCTTCCTGCTCCACCAGAATAAAGCGACGATTGCCGCCATCTTCAGCATTCAGCGCCAGTACCGCGTGGGCGGTGGTGCCACTACCAGCGAAACTGTCGAGGATAATTCCATCCTGTGGACAACCTTGCCTAATAAGTTCTTGCAAAAGTGCAGAAGGCTTTGGAAAGTCAAACTTTCTCTCGCCAAAAATAGCGTCTATCTCAGCGGTGCCTGTCCGAGTAAATACGTCAATTCCTATAATTGACGAGAAACCAGTAAACTCCTGTTGCATCTCAGAAAGAAAGACCTTTACACGAGGACGGCCATGAGGCGAAGAGGGCCATATTATTTGATTTTCCTTAATCAAGCGCGTCATTCGTTTTCGGTCATATCTCCAACCGAGCGCAGGTTTCTCATAATTTATACCAGTTTCTGGATTTGTGAGTTCATAATGTAAATTGGGTCTCGATTCTTCAGTTGCCAAGCCAACCATATTACCACTGATCCAAGGCCCCCTTGGGTCATTATCAGGATTGGAAAACTGTTCAACTTTTCTGCTACCGCCTCTTATTGCTTTCCCATAACACAAGACATACTCATGATCTACAGATACACCTGTTAAGTTTCGATTGTCCTTATTCTGTCGACTTTTCCAAACAAATTGCGTTATAAAGTAGTTTTCACCAAATATTTCATCCATGATCTGTCGAAGACTTGACACCTCATGATCGTCAATACTAACGAAGATTACTCCGTCATCCGAAAGAAGCTCACGCAAAAGCTGCAATCTAGGCCACATCATGCATAGCCATTTGTCATGCCGGGTCAGGTCTTCTTTGTCCACCACTTGCTTAAGCCACTCTTGCAGCATAGGATGGGCGACATTGTCATTATATACCCAATTCTCATTGCCCGTATTGTAGGGTGGATCAATGTAGATACACTTAATTTTGCCAGCAAATGAGGGAATTAAGGACTTGAGCGCATGTAGATTATCGCCGTGGAGAATCAGGTTGCCTTTGAGCGAAGCCGGTTGCCCTGGTGTCAATACGGAGAGCGTCTCGTCTGGAATCACTTGACGATAAGGTACCGTCAAGTGATAAGAATGGACAATTGATTTGCCTTTGAAATTGATAGAAGGCATAGTGTAATAGGCTCCCGATGCTCTTGTTGCACTACGATAGCTAATTTTATGAACAGTGATAACGTGCAAAGTAAGTCGAACGATTTTACATTATACTTAGATATGGTATAGGAAGCGAATCACCAATGGGAAATAAGATCCTACGGAAACACGTTCAATTCGATAAAAATAGAACATTTGTTCCTTTTATATTGTAATATATATTTGTATTTTTGGCAAAATTCGCTTAATCAGCAATTTTTGGTTAGCAGCCTGTCCCGGGTACAGATCCATAAAGTTGCAGATCTGGCCTTATACTTTTGTGTTATAATAGTAGCATCTGGTTTGCTAGCGCATTTAAGAAAGGATGCCCCATGACGCTAACAAAATTACCCACAACTCCGGTTATCACACCAGCAATGGAATCCATCATCTACCCAGAAAGCGATGGAATGCCGATGGCGGATAACAGCAAGCAGTTTCGTTACATTGTCACGATTGAAGGTAACCTGGAGATCCTGTTCGCCAATCAACCGGATGTTTTTGTGATTGGCGATATGCTTTGGTATCCAGCGCAAGGGCATCCAGAAATTCGTCAGGCCCCAGACGTGATGGTGGCGTTTGGGCGACCCAAGGGTGATCGTGGCTCCTATTTACAATGGCGAGAGGCCAACATTGCGCCGCAAGTTGTCTTTGAGATTCTCTCGCCGGGCACTCGTAAACGCAAGATGGACGATAAGTTTGCCTTCTATGATCGATACGGCGTGGAAGAATACTATCTCTACGCTCCAGATCGGGGGCGACTATACGGGTGGTTGCGTACACCCAATCGGCCATTGACAAAGATTGAGCACATGAATGGCTGGCATAGCCCACGTTTAGGCATTCGTTTTGAGCTGGATGGTTTGGAGTTAAACCTTTACTATCCCGACGAAGGGCGCTTCCTGACCATGATTGAGTTAAATGAACGCCGCAAAGCTGCCGAGTTGCGGGCGGAAGTCGCGCAAGATCGGGCTGATGTGGCAATCGAACAGATGGAAGCGGCCATGGCACAGGCCGAAGTCGCACAGCAGCAGGCCGAAACAGAAGCACAAACGCGCCGTGAAGTGGAAGCTCGCGTGCGCGCATTAGAAGAAAAACTGCGTCAGGCAGGGCTACTGTAGCCCGTTTAAGCATCCGCATTGCGCGCCAAACGCAGGGGCACGCGGGCTGGATCGACCACCAATGCGCATAACTGGGCCAGATTTTTCACATCATCGATCAGATCATCTTCTTTGGGGGTTTCCAAGAGCATGGCAATGCCGTCCCAGCGCGGATCGTTGAGGATAAAACGGAAGCCCTCGAGCCCAATTTCACCGGCGCCGATATCGGTGTGGCGGTCTAATCTGCTGCCCACCTTGCCCTTGCTGTCGTTGAAGTGCCAGCATTTTACCTTGTCCAACCCGATCTCGCGTTGGATTTCATCGATCATCGCCCTGTAGCCAGCCTCGGTGTTGAGGGCGTAGCCGGCGGCGAAAGCGTGACAGGTGTCCGCACAAACAGCCACGCGCTGCGGCGCGTCGACCCCCTCGATCATCTGGCGCAACTGGTTAAAGCTGTAACCCAAACTAGCGCCTTGCCCTGCCATCACTTCCAACAGGGTCAATGTCTCCGTGCATTCAGGCGTTTCGGCATGGATACGGTTGAGCGCGGCGGCAATCCGCTCGATGCCAGCCGCTTCGCCACTGCCGGTGTGCGAACCAGGGTGGAGCACCACATGGGCAATGCCATAGATGTGGGCGCGCTGAAGTTCGTCCTTGTGGGCGCGTATGCTCTTCTCCCAAATGTCATCCTTGGGGCTAGCCAGGTTGATCAGATAACTGGCGTGGCCGACGGCATAAGCGATACCCTGCGCCGGCATCTGCTCGCGCCAACGTTCGACATCCTCCTCGTCGATAGGTGGGCCGGCCCACTGGCGATTATTTTTGGTAAAGACCTGCACGGCGTTGCTACCAATCGACGCCGCGCGATCCAACGCTTTGCTGACACCACCGGCTATTGACATATGCGCACCTAGCATTAAAACAGACATGCAATCACCCTTTACTAATAATTAATTGTGAATAATTAATATTTAATATTTAATGTTTAACGAAGAGCATTCGTCTACGAGATTACGCCCATTCACTATTCATTATTAATTATTCACAATTCACAATTTCCCCGTTCCTACTGGTATAATCAACTTATGTTACTTGCACTCGATACCGCCACGACTACCGCTTCCCTCGCCGTTTATGACTTAACTGCGCAACAACTATTGGCGGAGCTTACTTGGCAGGCTCGCCGTCGCCAAACCCAAGATTTACTCGTAACCGCCCAACAACTGCTGGCTCAACTAAACTTGACACCGCAAGCCCTGACCGCCTTGGCTGTGACGACAGGGCCGGGGAGCTTCACGGGGGTGCGCATCGCCATTAGTGCGGTCAAGGGGATTGCCCTCGGTCTGTCCACCTTGCCCCAGGTGATTGGTTTGCCCACCCTCGCGGTGACGGCAGCGCCTTGGTTGCCCTTGACGGCGCGCATAAATTCGTCACCCGTTGTCTGTGCCTTCATCCAAGCGGGGCGTGGCCGTTACAATTGGGCGTTTTTTAACGCGACGCAGCTGTTGCACCGTCCTACTGTAGCCGATCATGGCGCGGGCACAGCGGAAGAATTTGCGCAGATTATCGCACAAATGGCGCCACAGCCGGTTTGGTTGGCAGGTGAACTTGAGCCCGATCTACAAAATGTTATGCAAGCATTGGAGCATGCGACGCTGATCGATGCGGTGAGTGGTCTGCGCCGAGCTGGTAATCTGGCTCACCTGGCGGCATTACATCTCGCACACGGCGTGGGCGATGATCTGCATGCACTTCAGCCGCTTTATCTGCGTAATCCGTGATTACGCGTAATCCGTGATAATGGATAATCTTTGATTACGTTAATCAGTTTCGTGTTCTGGACAACACCTTGATGACGGAAACAGCCGGCTCGCCACAGGCAAATAGGGTGCTGATTATAACGCCAATGACGTTAGCTGATGTTGAGTTTGTGGCAGAAATCGAGCAGCGCTCTTTCTCTGCGCCCTGGTCGGCGGGCACCTTTCGCCATGAATTAGAACACAATGGCCGCAGCGTGTACTGGGTGCTCCGGCCGGCGCAGCCACAACGTGACGCGCATATGTCGCCAATCTTCGCGTATGGCGGCTATTGGCTGCTGGACCATGAAGCCCACATCATGACAATTGCCACCCATCCCGAGTGCCGCCGCCATCAGTTGGGCGAATGGATATTGCTAGAAATGTTGGCCAGGGCGCGCGCATCCGGCGTACAACAGGCAACCCTGGAAGTGCGCGCCAGCAATCGTGCGGCGATATCGCTTTATACCAAAACCGGTTTTGTCGAGGTAGGGTTGCGCAAACGCTACTACCGGGATAACAATGAAGATGCGCTTTTGCTCACTCTTTTCAAGCTGGACAGCGAAACAGTGTGGCAACCGCTGTATCAGCGGCTAGTCGAGTTGCAGCGGTTGCCCCTTACTGTTGCCCAGCCGTCGCTGGATAGGCCACCACAATAATCCGATGGGTATTGTCATCACGCGGCCAGCAACTGACCAAAGTCAAGCGTTCTTCGTCAAAGCGCCCGATCCACGCCGCGTTGGCTTTCCGTTGCGCTGCCGTAGCATACTTTTCCGGTACAATCATTACCTCCGCCACCCGGTAACGAAATGGCTGGCCGGCAGACCACACGATCGCTTCGTCGCCCCGTTTTAGCTGATCCAGTTCGCGAAAAACTGCGCCCATAATATTGTTATGGCCACTCATCACCACGTTGTTGCCTTCCGCCGGGAGTGCGCTGTTCTTGTGCCAGCCCGCCGCGTTGTCGGCCACATCCCATTCGCTAAAGACGCGCCCACTATCGTTTTGATTTGTGCTCCATCCCAGCTCGACAACCGGCGTATCCAAATCAATCGCCGGCACCTGCAATCGATCGGGCAAGGGTCTGGGCAGTGTAAGCGGCTCTGCCACCGTCGATTGGATCGAAGGGGCAGGCTTACGAACCACTGGTGCAGGCTGGTCAGATGCTTGTGCCAAGCTGTCGATCACCGCACAAGCGCTTAGGAAAGGCAGCAATATAAGAAAAAAATAGCTAAAATTGATCAGAATTTTCTTGTGTCGATTTGGCATGGTTGTGGTTGGTATGCTTGATAAGCTTGTAAAGATAGACTTGTCGCACTCTGCAATAAACTAGGGCGTGGCGGTTCGTCGTCGACCCTGCGCCACGGCTTCAATCCGTTCGACGGGGCCACCTACAGGGGCCAAAATCGCCGTGAAGTTTGTTTCACCGCCGCGAGGTACGACATTAAATTCCGGCGCCACTTTGCGCATCGCAATCACGCGGCCCAATCCATCATACGCCGTGAGCACAACTTGGGTTTCGACCGCTTCTTCGGGGCCGGCGTTATAGATGGTGCCACTAACCGTATAGGACGCAAAGCGCTCGCCTTCACTTTGCAGATTGCGCACTTCCAGGTCGCGATAATAACTGCCCATATAGGCGGGAATAGCATGGCTGGCAACGGCGTGGTATTGCTCAAAGCGACCCGAGGTCGCCCCAAAGAGAATGGCAAAAGGTGCGCGCGCATTGATGTCTAACAGATCGAGCGCGACCATGCCATCGGCTTGGGCCAGTTCTTGATCGTCTTCATCCAGCAATGAGACTAACACCCGCACCTGTTCCAGCGGCACGCCGCTGGTGTTAACTGCTTCACCCAGCACCCAGACGCCGCCGATCGTTGTTTCGCTGAAGTAGATATTTTCTACGGCGACTGGTAATGGGGTTGGCGTGGGTGTTCCTACTGCATCTTCCGCCACTTCTTCGGGGCGGGGAATAACCAACTGCTGACCAATTTGTAACAGGCGGGGGTCCAAGATGCCGTTGGCATCTTGCAAAGCTGCCACACTCACCCCATATTGGCTGGCAATCGAGAGCAAACTTTCACCGGTTTGAATGGTATGCACAACCGGCGTGGATGTCACGGTGGGCGTCGGCGTTGGCTCCGGTGTATAGGGCGCCGGCGTCGAAGTCGGCAACACCGTGGCCGCGATCAACTCGAGCGCTACTGTGGGCGTGGGCGCCGGCGTCGGCGTGGGGGTCAGCGTAATCACCTGGCCGCAGGCAGCAATTGTTATAGCAATTATTGGAAGAAAAATGAGCAAAAAGTTATACTTGTGCAAAATGAACTGGATTGAACGCATTTGCGTTTGCACAGAAAACATATAAACTTCAGTATATCACAATAACCTGCGTCATTCCGAACGCCAACCTGTTAATTCGCCATCAAAAACAACACGAGCAACAGGCGTCTTGATCCGATTAACAGCGTGCCGAATCCAGAGGCAGAAGACCAGATCTACCATTAAGCTACCTGCGGAGGGCTACATGACCAAAATTGCGATTTTATCCGATACGCATGATAACATCCCGAATTTAGAATTGGCGCTGCAACAAGTACGCGCCAGCGGCGCAGAGGTGCTCTTGCATTGCGGTGATTTGTGCGCGCCCTTTATGTTGGACCGCATCGCCAAGGGTTTTTCTGGTCCGATTCATGTTGTTTTTGGCAACAACGACGGTGATGGCCGCCTGCTGCAAACAATTGCGGCCAAACATCCCCATGTTTCCCTCTACGGGATCTACATCGAATTGACCGTCGCCAACCGCCAGATTGCCATGATCCATTACCCCGAACCAGCGCGACGCATTGCCGAATCTGGCCAATTGGATCTGGTCTGTTATGGCCACAACCATCAAAAAAAATACGAGCAGATTGGCCGCTGCTATCTCGTCAACCCCGGCGAAGTTCTGGGCATGTACGGCGCACCAAGCTGGGGATTGTACGATTGTGATGCGCATACCTATGAGGAGCAGTTGTTGAAAGCGTAATTGGTAAGTAGTAATTGGTAAGTAGTCCTCGACGTTCCCCAATGACCAATGACTACTTACCAATTACCGTTGTTTTACTCCTCCAACGCCAGCTTCACCGCAGCATACGCATCAACCACCCCATAACCGGCCACATTATTGGGCGTGACTCCGGTATCCGTCTGGGCAACACAAGAATCGCTGGGTGGCTCAACCAGGTCGTTAACCGGTGCATCAACAAGCTCGCTGGGGATAACGCCTGATCCAAGCGTGCCGGTAAATGGTCGGGCCGACTCGATCAGAATCTGCTCGGTGCGCTCAATGTTGCCGATCAGCGCCGGGTTGGCCGACCAGATCAAGGCGACCACACCGGCCACGTGTGGCCCCGCCATCGATGTGCCATCGAGTTCAGCATAGGTGTCATCGGGCAGGGCCGAGAGCACCTGTACACCCGGCGCGACAAGATCCGGCTTGATACGCTCGCTGTCGGCGCCATCGACCGGACCTGTGCTGCTAAAGGAAGCCAGGTTGCCAAATTGGTCGATGGCGCCGACAGAAAAGACCTCATCATAGGTGGCAATTGCATCATCGATGGTGCTGCACGCCGGTCCCTCATTGCCAGCCGAAGCAACCATAAAGATGCCAGCGGCGCGCATGGCACGTACCGCCGGTAACAAAGAGTTGCTATCGCAGCCTTCAAACGCCTGTGGACAACCCCAGGAATTGTTGGTCACATAGGCCGCTTGCATAGGGTCGCCATCGGTGAAGGGATTGCCACCCAAGGGAAAAGGCGCGAGCATGAATTGCATACAGTCGAGATAAAATGCCGCATTGCCCAGATTACGGGCAAGATTAGCACAGCCAAACCAAGTGGCCCCTGGCGCAACACCCACCGTTTTGCCCAGCACAGAACCGAGCGTATGCGTGCCGTGCCCTCCGATGTCGGTTGGCGCCTGGCTACCATACCAGGGATCAAACCAATTGTAGTCGTTGTGATCGTTCTGGCCCCGGTAGCTTTCCATCAATTCGGGGTGTTCGAGTTGCACGCCAGAATCGGACTGGCCGATCACAATGCCTTCGCCCGTTACCCCAAACTCCTCCCACACCCGATCAGCACCAATATTGGTTAGATTCCACTGCGGCGCAGAAGGTGGCTCAATATCGCCCGTCATCGGTTGCGGCAACTCGGCCAAGGGGCGCAAGATGGGGCTGGGCAACACGCGATCAACTTCTGGCCGGGTCGCGAGCCAAAGCTGAAGCAGCGAGCCGCCCTCGACCTCCAGTGCGTTGACCAGATAATAAGGTGTGTAAGCAATGCCGAACTGATCGAGGGATTTGCGCAAATTGGCCTGGCTGCTGTTCGCCTGTTCCACCAACGTGGTATAGACAAATTGGCGGCGGGCGTCATAATCTGTCATCGCCGCCGCGGCTGATACATCGGCCTGATCTTTGAGAATGACAAAGAGTCGGTCACCATACAAACCGGGCTGGCCCGTGCCCACATAGATCAGCCCACCGATCACCCACAGCGCGCCAGCACAGATCAAGGCGATACGATGCGTTCGTAATTGGAGTAACCTATTGCGCGTCAGTAACATGAGCAGACCAAGCAACCAACCAATCAAGACCGCAAGGCCGACGGCCTGAAACGACCAGCCCAGAAGCGCATCTTGCACTTGTAACGCCAAGCCATCTGGGTCGATCAAAAGTAGTACAGTCGCGGCGGCTAGACCGATCAGCCAAGCAGGTCCGCGCCAATGGTGAATGGCAGAATCGGGTTCAGTTGGGGCCGCCAGCCCGACAGCCGCCCAACCTAGCGCGGGCAAGGCGATCATCAAGAGCAATTGGACGCCGTTAAAGCTGAAAGTACTGGCCATAATCAACGCCAGGATACCAGCCACGCCGCCACCAGTCAGGAGATCGCGCACCGGCCCACGCGTGTCAAGCGCCAGAGAACGTAGCCAGGTTTTGCGCAGAATAACACCAGCGACGCGGCCAAAAAGCAGACCTGCCGCGAGACTCAATATCACATCTAGCCAAGAACCGAGTGCGCCCCAAGCCAGCCAGGGATAGGCAAAGAGTGCAGCCACAGCTAGGGCAACAGCCGGAAAGGCAGGCGCGTTATCCGCGCTCGGCCCATCTGCCAGCCGGTTTCGACCCAGCAGCGTGATCAACGCCAGATAGAGCAGCGTTGCCCCAATTTGTAAGGCGAGCACGGTCTGACCTTGGGTAGGCAAAAACCAACGGGTGGGCGCCAACAGCAACACAAATCCTGTCGCTAGCAGCCAGCTTTGAAAGATCGCCCGGTAGCGCAGCGTGCGCCAGGTGAGAGCCAGAATCAAGAGCGGCGCGCCAATCAGCAACGCTTGCGCCGCCGACGCCCCAATGCCAACGATTGAGTTTTGCCCTTCTAACCCCAAAATGGGACCAGCCCAGACGGTCAACTGCGCGCCAAAACTGACGACGATTATCCAGATCGCCATCAGCCCCACCATGATGCGTCCCCACAATTTTTGGTCGGATGTAAGGGGGAAATTGGTCATAAAGTATCCTTTGGCGTAGCGCAAAAAATCACCGAGGAATAATGTGTTAGGAGATTAGGAGATTAGGAGAGTAGGAGAGTAGGGGATTGGTGATTATACGAGCCCCAATCTCCTACTCTCTTAATCTCTTAAGGCAATTTAATGCACGATGCCTACCGCGCTCTACACATGTTCAATCACGCGCAAACAAGTATCGATCTCTTCCACCGTATTGTAATGCACCAAGCCTAGCCGCAGCAGACCCCCGTCTGCCTCTACACCCAGCCGTTCGCTAAGCGACACCGCATAGAAATTGCCGTTCCAGGCAAAGATATTTTCCACGGCCAAGGCTTCAGCCAGTTGCGTGGGCGTCGTGCCGTCTTTGCGGATCGAAACCGTCGCCATGCGTTGCTGCCAATCGGCCGGGTTGGTAATGCCATAGATGTGGACACCCGCTATCGCCTGCAAGCCTTCGATCAGCCGTTCGACCAACATCTGTTCATAAGGGGTGATCACCGACCAGGCGGCCACAATTTTGGCACGCCGCGTGGCCGTAGCCGCTGCGCCGCCATAGGCCACGCCCAGATCGGCCAGGTATTCGATCGCCGCACCGACGCCGGCCAGCCCTTCATGATTCTTGGTGCCGGTCTCCCACTTGCCCGGTGACTCGGCCCCGGCCGGGCGCACGCGGTAGGCGCGCAGCCGATCCAGATGGGCGCGTTTGCCATACAGCAAACCCACATGGGGGCCAAAGAACTTATACGCGCTACAGGCCAGAAAGTCACAATCGAGCGCCTTTACATCGATCAAACCGTGGGGTGCATACTGGACGGCATCGATGAACGAATAAGCGCCCACTTGTTTAGCCCAGCCGACGACCGTTTTTACATCATTGATCGTGCCGCTGGCGTTGCTGGCATAGCCGACGGCCACCATCTTTGTGCGCGGCGTGATCAGCGAGTGCAGATGCTCCATGTCAATGGTGCAGGTTTCCACATCAATATCGGCCCAACGCACAGTCGCCCCGCTGTCTTCGGCCAACATCAGCCACGGGGCAACATTGGCGTCATGGTCCAGCCGGGTAACAATAATCTCATCTTGGGGACCAAATTCCGCGGTCAGCGTACGGCTCAGGGCAAAGTTGAGGCTGGTCATATTATTGCCAAAGACAACCTCGTCTGTGGCTGCGTTGAGCAGATCGGCGGCGGCCTCTCGTGCGTGATCAATCACTTGATCCGAGCGGCGGCTGGTTTCAAAAAGGCCATGCGTGTTGGCATTGCGTCGGGTCAGGTAATCAACGATGGCCTCGATCACACGCTGCGGAACCTGGGTGCCGCCAGGATTATCGAAAAAGATACCAGGTTTGCCATTGTAAAGTTCGTTGAGAGCGGGGAACTGCTGGCGGATCGCATGAACATCAAGCATAATGAAAGTAGTCTCCTGTGACGGCGGTTTTAATTGTCAGTCAATATGTGTTATTTTATTTTGGGTAAGTGTTCCGCAATCAACCAGATCTGTTCGTGGCCAAGCAGCCGTGCCCATTCACCGTGGAGGGCGACTTCGGCCAGTTGACCTAATTGCGCGGCTCGATCCAGGCCTAGCCAACTTTGGAGCGCGGCCGCTGGTTCGGCCAGTGTGCTGCGTTTCGGCGTGGGCAAATCAAGCACTTCGACCGTGCCATCAATTGGCAGGTTGGCAAGCTGACAGGCCAGGTCGATCGCGATTTGAAAGTCGCCGACCGCATCGACCAGGCCATGTTCCAACGCCTGCGCGCCCGTCCAGACGCGCCCGTTGCAAATGTCGTCTAGCCCTTCGTAGGCCAATGCCCGACCCTCGGCCACCCGTTGCTTGAATTCATGATAGGTGTGGCGCACGGTTGCTTCGATCTTTTCGCGCTCCTCGCCGGCCCAAGCATGGTCATCTTGATAGAGGCCGGCATGGTCACCGCGGCCGATGGCGTAGCGCCTGGCCTCGACTTTCTGATACGCGCCCTCGGTGACTGGTTTGCTGATAATGACGCCGATGCTGCCCGTTAGCGTAGCACGCTGGGCCACGATCTTGCGGCCCGGAATCGCAATGTAGTAACCACCGCTGGCGGCCACATCGCCCATATAGACAACGACCGGTTTCGTCGCGTTGAGCAAACTCAACTCACGCCAGATCAGGTCGCTGGCCAACGCCGATCCGCCGCGCGAATCGACGTGCACAACAACCGCCGCCAACTGATCGTCTTGGCGTGCAGCGCGCACCTGTTGTTGCGCCGTGTTGCTGCCGATCGTCCGTTCCCCCAGCAGTGGCAAAGGAATGGGGAAGGAGCGGCTGTCGCCCGGCATAATCGCCCCTAACAGGCTGATCACGCCGATAGCCTGTGGATGACGCCGCCGTGGACGCCGCCAGAGTAAATTTTGGACGCGACTATAGAGTTGCAGCGTAGCCGGGTTCTCGGGTGTGCCCAGGCGCGTGGGAATCTCATCTTCGTAGCCAATCTCGTCGATTAGGCCGTGGCTCAACGCCTGTTGCGCCGTCCACGGCGCGCCGTCGATCAGCGTCTCAATAGTTGCGCGGTCTAGCTTGCGCCCCTTATGGATGGCGTCGACAATGTCATTGTACCAACTATCGAAGAGCCAGCGGATTTGCGCGGCATATTCGGGGCTCATCTCCGCACAGCTAAAGGTATCGGCCGCCGTCTTCCAAGGCGCAATCTTTACGACATCCATGGCGATGCCGAGACGCGCCAGCGTCGTTTTGAGAAAAGTGGGGGCGCTGTAGAGCCCCAGCACTTCCCAATTGGTCAGTGGCGTGGCCATAATTTTGTCGGCAGCGCAGGCAACAACGTAGGCGGCGCCATTGATCTGTTCCAGATGGACCACAATCTGCTTGGCCGGCCGGTGTTGGGGCCGATTGTACAGTTCATCCCAGACGCGAAATCGAGCGAAGAGAGCGGCCAAACTTTGGGCTTGGGCAAGGGACAGAGCAGGGCTTTTGAACAGGAAAACAACGCCTTTGGTATCGGGATCACCGGCGACCTGCTGGAGCGCGTGGCTGATGCTTTCGAGCGTGACGGGCGCTTTATAGCCGGGCAGATAGCTGTACCACCAAGGTGTGGCCGGGGGTCGCTCATCGATTTCTCGATCCAGCACCAGCACGGCGTAGTCGGCCAACCGCTTGCGAAAGATGCGGCGGCGCGTATTGGCCAACCAGCAGAGTAATTGTTGCCAACCCGCGCCGATGGCGCGCGTAATCTGTTGCATGAAATTGAACAGTCGATCTTTAAAACTCATGTGATTCCTTCAAGCACCCGCCTCAAACGAGGAAGGATAAGATTGCATCCCAGCCGATCCAATAGGAGATTGCGCCGATGACGGCGCCAATCA
>JBBRVA010000033.1:0-19822 GCA_038247295.1 Caldilineales bacterium
GTGGTACAAATAGCCTACAGACTGGACAAAAGCCTAAAATCCGGGTATACTAGAAGAAACAGAACTTATGTTCGATCCTTAAAAGCCGTTTAGAGAGCCAAGGAAAACCCTGAATGACAGAGCTAACCAATGGCGTGGTACACCCCAACGGCGCCGGCGAGCCTCGCTTTGCCGGCCACGTTCGCCCCACCGATATTATTAATGAAATGCAAGACGCCTACCTCGATTACGCGATGAGCGTGATTGTAGCGCGCGCCCTGCCCGATGTGCGCGACGGTCTGAAGCCGGTCCATCGGCGCATTCTGTACGCGATGTGGCACGACTTGGGGTTGACCCACGATAAACCACATAAGAAGAGCGCGCGTATCGTCGGTGAAGTGTTGGGTAAATATCACCCGCACGGCGATACGGCGGTTTATGATGCAATGGTGCGCATGGCCCAGGAATTTAGCCTGCGCTATCCCCTCGTTGATGGCCAGGGCAACTTTGGCAGCGTGGATGGCGACAACGCCGCCGCCATGCGCTATACCGAGGCGCGCCTGGCCGACCTCAGTAACTTAATGCTAAACGACCTGGAGAAAGAGACGGTCAATTGGCATGGCAACTTTGACAACACCCTGCTCGAACCGGACGTGCTGCCCGCCGCGCTGCCCAACCTGCTGATCAACGGTTCCAGCGGCATTGCCGTCGGCATGTCGACCAACGTTCCGCCGCACAACCTGGGCGAAGTGGTGGACGCACTGGCCTATCTGATCGACCATTATGCCGAGGTCGACGACATTACGGTTGAGCAGTTGATGCAGTTTATCCAAGGACCGGATTTCCCCACCGGCGGCATTCTCTACCGCTACCGCGACGATGCCAAGGCGGAAGAGAACGCCGACGCCATCGCGCAGGGCTATTCGCTGGGTAAGTCACGTCTGGTAATCCAGGCCAAGGCGCACTTTGAGGAGATGAGCCGCGGGCGCATGCGCATTGTGATTACCGAGCTGCCCTACCAGACCAACAAACAGACGCTGCTCGAACGCATCGCCGACCTGGTGCGCGACGAGAAGATTGTGGGCATTACCGATCTGCGCGACGAAAGCGACCGCACGGGGATGCGCGTCACGATCGAGTTGACGCGCAATGTTGATCCGAAGGATATTTTGTCGGATTTATTCAAATATACGCCCTTGCAGCAGACTTTCGGCATGCAAATGTTGGCCCTGGTCGATGGTCAGCCACGTACGTTGCCGCTCAAGCGTATGCTGCAACTGTTTGTCCAGCACCGCGAAGAAATTATCCGGCGGCGTTCGGAATTCGACCTGAAGCGCGCTCGCGAGCGCGCCCACATCTTGGAAGGTTTGCTGCGCGCGCTGGACATCTTGGACGAAGTGATCCAGACGATCCGCAACAGCCAACGGGTGGAGACGGCGCGCGCCAACTTGGTCAAGAACTTTGACTTTTCCGAGATCCAGGCCCAGGCGATTCTGGACATGCAGTTGCGCCGCCTGGCCGCGTTGGAGCGCAAACGACTGCAAGATGAATACAAAGCGATCAAGGACCGGATCAAGTATCTGGAAGATCTGCTTGAGCACCCGGAGAAGATCCTGGCCTTGATCAAGGAAGAATTGCTCCTGCTCAAGGAGAAGTATGGCGATGCGCGGCGCACGCAGATTGTTGATCGCACCAAAGGCACGCTGACCACGACCGATCTGCTGCCCGATCAACAAGTTTGGGTGGCCGTGGGCGCCGATGGTGAATTGCGCCGCCAGGATGTAACCAAATTAACGCCCAGCATCCTGCGCCAGATTGGCAAGGGCAGCGAAGTGGCGCTGCTCACCGCCAACACGCGCGACTATCTCTATGTCTTCACCAAAGATGGCCGCTGTAGCCGCGTCGCCATTCACGAGATTCCGCACGATGGCAATAAGAAACATCTGACCGAACTGTGCAAACTAGGCCGGCGCGACACTGTCACCGCCGCGCTGGTCTTGCCGCGCGTGAGCAATGGTGACGCGCCCACCCATCTTTTCTTTGCCACCGAGTTGGGCATTGTCAAACGGATTACCTTAAGCGACTTCCTTGCTGCCGCCGCCGCCGACCCGCTGGTGATGGGCGTAGAAGATAAAGATCGCTTGGGTTGGGCCTTTACGACCCGCGGCGATCAAGACGTGCTGCTCGTCTCGGCGGAGGGCCAGGCAATTCGCTTCGACGAAAACGAGGTGCGCAGCATGGGGCTGACCGCGGGCGGTGTTGCTGGTATGAAGCTGAAGAAGGGGCTGCAACTGGTTTATGCCACGGCGATCAACCGCGCGTTCGATGCACAAAGTGAAGTGCTGACGATGACGGCGCAGGGCTACGCCAAACGCTCACCCTTAAGCGATTACCCGACGCAGGGCCGCAATGGTGGTGGTGTTATGACCCACAAGCCCACCGCGCGCACCGGCAATGTGACGGCGGCGCTGCTCGTCAATGAGATGAGCGCCGAAGATATGATTATCCCGCTGACCCGCAAAGGCAGCCCCAAACCGATGCCGCTTACCGAAATTCCGATCATGGGGCGTGGCGTACAAGGCAAATTGGTCCTGGAAGTTAGCGGCAGCGACACGATCGCCGCCGTCAAGCAGATTGTCGATACGACGCTGCTGCCCGGGCCAGGTGGTCGCACGCCCGACAGCAACCCCGATGGCGAAAAGGGTAATCCGCCGGCAACCATCAAACCGGTCAAAGCTACGCCCGTGCCCGCCACCAACGGTGCAAGTAAGACGCCCGTTACGGCCAAAACAACCGTGGCGACCAAGCCGCAGTTGGCATTAAAGGTGGTTGCGCCCAAGCCAGACCAGGCTCAACCCCCTGCGCGTTCGAAAGCGGACAAGGTTGTTGAGAGCACTGCCCCAGTTGCGGTGGTCGAAGCGGCGCCAGCGGCGCGCCAGCGCGGCAATCGAAGCGTGCCGCCGACAACCGCTACCAAGCTAGAGACGGACGGTAAAGCTGCGACGCTAAAATCAGTGTCACTGGCAGAGCCTCTGCGCTCAACCACGGCCAATGCCGCCGCGCCCACTTCGCCAGTAGAGCCCAAAGTAGAAAAGCCTAATCGGAGCGAACAGACGCCTGTGGCGCCCGCCGCGCCTGCATCCGGCAAGCGAAGCGAACCTGCGCCCAAACTGGAACCAATGCCAACCAAACCAGCCCGCAACCGGGTGGCGGACGAACCGAAAACAGTCTTGGACGCGACCACGCCACGTACGAGCCGGACGACTGCCGCAGCCCCCGTGGCGGCAAGCGAACCGTCACGCACAAAAATGGTCGAGCCCACACCAGTTGCTCCAGCACCAGTCACACGTTCACCGGTGAAAGCCGCGCAAGCCAAGCCAGAACCGGTCAAAATGACGGCCATGCCCACCCAGCCTGGCTTATTTGCCAGCGAAGCAGAGCCAGCGCCCAGCGCAGCGCGCACCCGCCAGGCAAAAAAGGTAGAGGCCGTGGTCAGCGTGCCGCTTGGTCAGGCTGGCAGCCAAACTGGTAGAGGGAAGAAAACGAAAGAGATCAGCGGGAGTAATAGGAGTTAGTAAACAGGGAAACAGGTAGGCAGGTATACAGGTGACCTCCACGTGTTTCCCTGTTTCCCTGTTTCCCTATCTACCTACCTACCTGTTTACTAGCCGCATCTAAAGTCAATCGTTCTAACCATCAACAGAAAGAGCGCACCCATGCCGCAGACTTTCCAAGCCGGTACCGCCAGGGTTGATATCACACCGCCGTTAACGATTCCTTATCTGGGCTACGAGCCACGCCATGCGCTTTTCCAAGGCGTGCATGACCCGCTCTACGCGCGCGCCGTGGCGCTGGATGATGGCGTTACCCAGATCATCTTGATCGCGGCGGATGCGATTGGCTTTAGTAACGCCATCTTGGGGCCGGGGCGCAATTTCACCGCCGAAGTGCGCCAGCGTATCCAAGCACGCACGGGCGTACCGGCAGCCCAGGTCATGTTAACCGCCAGCCACGCCCACTCCACGCCAGAGACCTGTGATTTGCGCCGGCTGCTGGATACACCGGCCGCGGCGCCCTGGCTGGAAGTGTTGATCGATCAACTAACATCCGTGGCTATGATGGCCTGTGGCGCGCGCAAACCGAGCACGCTCAAAGCCGGCACCGGTCAAGTAGTTGGGTTGGCGCGCAACCGGCGCGTGCTCGATCAGGCCGGCCGCATTGTCGCTGGGCCAGAAAGTACGCCCGATCTGGCGCACACCACCGCCGGTCCCGTCGATCCGCAGGTCGGTGTACTTTTGCTCGAAAGCATAGATCAGCAAACCAAGACCCTGATTACAAATTTTGCCTGTCACCCCGTCACAGTCCAGGTCCAGCCTTTGGTCTCGGCCGACTTTCCCGGCCCGGCAATGAGCCTTGTCGAAAGAAGCGTGCCCGGCTGCATAAACAGCCTTTTTTTACAGGGCGCCTGTGGCGACATCAACCCGATCCGCAACACCACCGATTTTGCTGATGTCGAACGCTATGGCCACATGCTGGGCGGCGAAGTGATCAAGTTGGCCGCGCAATTGAGTGCGCCGGATTATCCTCACAGCGCAATCGTGTTGGCGGTGCAGTCGGCAACGTTATTGCTGCAAGTGCGCGACCTACCGGCGCGCGACCCCGCTCAACAAGCGTATGCCGAGGCCAGCACTATGTTGGCCGCGGCACCTACAGATATAGAACGCACCTCATGGCGGGCCAAACAGCGCCGCGCAGAAGAAACCCTAATCTTGATCGACCAAGGCAGTGCTCCTATCCCAGCCGAGGTGCAGGTGATGCGTATCGGCGATGTGGCCTTGGTGGCCTTGCCTGGTGAGCCGTTTGCCGAGTTGGGGCTGGCGATCAAGCAACGTTCGCTTGCACCCTACACCTTTGTGGTTGGCTATGCTAACGACTGGATTGGCTATTTGACCCCGCCCTTGGCCTGGGAACAGGGTGGCTACGAGGTCGGGCCAGGACCGTGGACCCGCGTCGGGCCGGCGGGTGGTCCACAGTTGGTGGAGAAAGCGTTCGAGTTGATTCAAGCCTTGTGGGCATAAAGTGGGCGTAAGTGTGCTAGGGACAGATCAGCGAGTGGTCTGTCCCTAGCACGTTATTTTGACCACAACGGTAAGCCGTCAATTCTATAGACTCTACTGACCGCGCAACAGTTGACCAATGTCAACATTTAAGCCACCGCTTTGTCCACCGCCGCCCGTCTTGGGCATATATTGGACAATCTTGCGCGCCAGCTTATCCAACGGCATGGTTTGCAGATAGACCTTGCCAGGACCACGCAGTGTGGCGATAAAGAGTCCCTCGCCGCCGAGCAAGAGATTGCGGAAACCCTTGATCATTTCCACATCAAAATTGACGGTTGGCTCAAACATAGCCACATGCCCTGTGTCAACGCGCAACACTTCGCCGGAGCCCAGCGTCTTTTCGACGATTTCGCCATCAAAGTTTACAAACGCCATGCCGGGACCCGTCAGCTTTTGCAGCACAAAGCCTTCGCCGCCAAACAGGCCCGCACCCAGCTTTTTGCGAAAATGCATGTCGACATCTACACTTTTCTCGGCGCACATAAACGAATCTTTTTGCACAATCATCTCGGCGCCGTCGGCCAGGGGTAGCGGAATAATTTTGCCGGGGAATTCGGCGGCAAAGGCCACTTCTCCCATGCCACTGTTGACAAAATAATCCACAATAAAAAGCGATTCGCCCGATATAGCGCGCTTGAACATTTTGCCCAGGCCGCCACCACTGTTGGTTTCCATCTCCACCTGCTGCGTCATCCAACTCATGCCGCCCGAGGAAGAGTAGATCCGTTGGCCCGGAGCTAATTGAATCGTGACGACAGGCAGGGTTGTGCCGTTAATTTCATAATTAAGGGGCATACGTTTTCTCCTTTTTGATCAGTTTGATCAGCTAGTGTAGCCAATTAATGACGCGCATGTTACACTTTACGCATCAAAATGAGAAGAGTTGCATGGTGTTTACACTAGGGCATCGCGCAGCCAGGCGCGCTGGATCGACCAGTGATCGGCGGCTGGATCCCAGCGCAATTCGTAGGTATTGTTATCCACCGTTTGGATGAGAAAACAACGGACCGTTTGGCCCGCCACCCGCTCTTCCCACTGCCGCCCCACATCGCTGACATAGCGCGTTTTGTCGCGCCAGAGAAACGACGTGGGGCGAATTTGGCCGTCGGGCATCATCCGCACCAAGACGTTGATCGATTCGTTGACTATAACTTCTCGATTCATAGTAATATTCTCTCCATTGGATGCTGAAACCTGGCGCTTAATAATCCAATATTTACGATTCGCGCAGTAGTACAGCCCAAGCCTTACGGTGGACAATGCCAGTGTTTACGCGATCCAATTCTTTTCCTACTTTATCAAGAAAATTGATTCTGCCTTTTTCACCTAAGAGGATAAAAATACCGAGTGAAAAATCACTGAAGTTCGCGACGTAAATATTTTGACCGCTCGCAAATTCTGACAGAATTCTTGCTTCGATGATGTTCGTGACATTTGTTGCTTTTTTATTTCTTGCAATAAATAAAATCTCGGCAATATGCTCGGAGCGCGCAACATCTAGTTTCAAATCTAACTGGGTAAGCGTTAACGAACGATCTTTTACCTCTACCAGCAAAACTATTTTATCGCCGGCCCAGCACTCGATGTCGGCCACCATGCCAGATGAAGCATCAGATGCGTTTACTTTCTCCCGTTTTATCTGATCAAAAATACCGAATTCCTCGCCAATCGTTTGAAAGAGTGCAGTGCATACTGCCTCCATTCGTTCACCACCAGAGGCCATATCTAGATACTGTTCGATAAGCCATTGAGTTTGCTTAAGACTAATTCGGTTGGGTGTGGGATAGAGCACAGTAACGTTGGCAAGTAGTTTATAAATTTCCCAAAGCACCTGTTCAAAGACAACTTTCGTAAAATCCTTGCGGCCAGCTGCTTCAACTGCATCCAAAATAACAATTAGTTTATCCCAATCTGATTTGGCTTTTTGTTGATCCCGATAGGCAGGTATAACGGCTGGAATACGCAACGGATTATTCACATACGGTTCGGGCGAGCCACCTAACACGCGGTAATTCACTTGATCAAATGGAACAATTACGCCATGGGCTAGCGTCCGGGCATCAAATGCACCGGGCCTATCGTATGAAACTTGAAGACAATGTGCATCCAGGGCTTGGTTGACAGCTTTAGCAAGCAATTGAGTAGGTAAAACATAATGATACGATTTGATCTTACTCGTCAGACAATCCCGAATCAGAAGGATAAGATCATCATTTTCGTGGGCAAGCGGCTCTGGCTGATCTTGCTCAAACCGCTGGCCTATCTCAGACCATTTCTGCTCAAGATAAGCCTGACATTCAACAATGAATGCTTGAGATTCTTGCATCATACTTTAAGGAGCGCTTTCTGGATCTTACTCTCTGGTATCAAATAATTGGTCCAGAGAACCTCAGTCCTGGTTGTTTTGACAGAATGAGCAAGCTTTGGTGCTGCTTCATATACATACCAATCTTTATAAAGTTTATCCATCAAGTTGCCATGATAACCTGAGATCGCAACTTTTCCCTTGACATGAGACAGAACGTGACAAAGCCCCATATGCTGTTCATCCGTCATTTCGTATTGATATGCCTTTGCATCGCCACGAGAATCATGCGGATAAGGGGGATCACAATAAAAGAGCGTGTCTTCACTGTCATAGCGCTTAATTACATTTATTGCCAGATCATGTTCGATCTGAACGCGTAACAAACGGCCGGCAATTGAATCTAACCCTTCTACACTACCGAGCCAGCGAGAGACTGCGCCTGCCATGCCGGCACGGCTCGTATTCAGACAATTAGCCCATCGACCCACAGACGCGGTCTGTGCCAAGCCAGTTCTAACCTGGCGCGCACGAACGAAAAACCGCCGAGCTTTTTCGAGATTTGACAAGCCGTGCCCATTGCCATTGGTTTCAATAGCCGCAATAAATTCCTCGCGTGAGAACGGTGTCATTCCAATGGCATACATGAGATCGTCTTTCTGTTCACGCAGTACCCGAAAAAAATTTACGACCTCACCGTCGATATCATTGTAAGTTTCGACGGGTGCCGGCTCACGATTCAGCAGCACAGCCGCAGAACCACCAAACGGTTCGCAGTAATGATTGGTTGCTGGCAAGAGATCAAGTAACCAATCCAAGTGGCTATATTTTCCACCATACCAGCCAAAAGCAATTTTCTTACGCGTCATTATAGCCCCCGCTGCAGACTTTTTTTATCGGCCCTTAGCATACACTTAGAACGTATGTTTTGGCAAGAAGGATAGATATTTAGTCACGCCCCAGATAATCCAGCATCATCTGTAACGCGGCTTGTGCGCTGAGTAGCTTGTTGCCGCTGCGGTCGGACTCCCACACAAAACGTTCGCCGCGCTCTGTGCCGTCTGCCGCGCTCAGGTGAATGTGGACCGTGCCGGTTGGTTTGCCAGGCAGGCCACCGCCGGGTCCGGCAATGCCTGTCACAGCTACGGCCAGATTGGCCGCGTACAAGCGCAGCGCCCCGCCCGCCATCTGCTGGGCCACCGCATAGCTGACCGCGCCCTCGGTCATCAGCGTTTCGTGGGATACACCCAACACGCGCTCCTTGGCGGCATAGCTATAGACAATCGCTCCTCCGGCAAAATAGTCCGAGCAACCCGGGGTCTCGGTGATCAGATGGCCAATCAGCCCACCTGTACAGCTTTCTGCCGTGGCACACATAAATTGCCTGCTCCGCAATTGTTCACCGACAGTTTTCGCCAGCGCGACGACGTCCGCTTCTGTAACCATTCTGTTCTCCGTACAAACTATTCTACAGGTTTTATCGAAATTCGTAACGTCATTCTGTTATAGCTCGGACTGCTATGGCTTACCAACGCGCGCACAAATCAACATAATATGATCACCATTTTCCTGTTGGGTAAAGATGATCACTGCCGGTTTGTTGCCTGGCGTTAACTTTAACCGTTTGCGCAATTCCTCCGGCTCGACGGGGAAACCCCGTTTCTTTAATTCTACTTCACCAATCCCCAAAGCTTGAAGCCGTCGATTGAGCATTTTTAAGCTAAATGGATGAATTTCGTGGATTAAGAACGACTGCACCAATGGATCAAGTTTCAATTGCGATGAAACTAAGTACGCAATTTGAGCGTTAAAGAGAAAAGCATCCAGCCGCTGACATAATTCGGCGAATGAACCAGCCCGGATCAGCGCCGGATCAGGCTCGTGCAAAAATTGACCTGCTTGCAGCGTCCCCAATGGTGGCGGCGCACCGCTGGCAGCCATTAATTGCCATGCACCGCCAGTATGCACGCTGGCCCAGCGTTTGTAGACCGCGGGGGATCCAAACCAGAGGATCGCTTCTTTACAGACGCCAGCATGGCTAATAAACTCCACGCCACAATCGATTGGCACTTCGGCATCATTCAGACCGGGCATCACTTTGACGCCCAACGCCGTGATCTGTTGCTGGAGCCGCAACAAACTGGCCAGCGGCGGCTGCATCTGGTGAAGACTAAAGACCCGCTTACCGGCGACGCGCCGTGACGGATCGGCATAGGCGGCAACCACAGCGGGCAATTGTTTATTTTCTAGGGCAAGCACCCAATCGGCTTGATGAAATTCGATTTGATCGGCTAAACCAAGGGCAGCGGCGTTGGCTTGGGCAAACTGGAGACGAACTGGGTCGAGTTCAAAGGCAATCACCCGCCGGCGTTGCGCTAATGCCAACGTATCACCGCCAATGCCACAACCTAGGTCTAGAATGGGACCAGCGGGCACGTGTTGGTCGAGCCAGGCACTGTGGTGCTCGGCGACCGGCCAGGCCGTGGCTTGTTCCAGCGCTTCGGCAGTTAGGAAGAGTTGATCGGCAAACGGGAATTTAGTCGCAGCTTTGCGGCGCAGACGGGCGAGCGCCAAAAGTGACCCCGCTTCGCTGGCGCCAAAGGTGCGGCGCAGTTCATTTAGCAAGAGCAACGTTTGTGTTTCGGCTAAATCTTGCTTTTGCAGCGCTTGCAGTCCGGCGTGGCCCCTGGGCGAGAGCAAAAAGCCGGCTGTTGCCAGGTTAATCGCAGTTGTAGCATCCATAAGGTAAGTCTCAGGTTATTCAAATAAGCCACTTATGCGTTTTAGTTATCAGTGAACCATCAACATTGGCGATATATTGGGGGTGACTGTTAGCTGATGACTGCGTAACCGCCTATCAATCATAAGACGATTGTCAGGTTGGTAGGCTTGACGGAACGCATTAGAATCGGTAAGATGAGGAAGTTAATTGTGCAAAAATACACATTAACATAACTAGTACGCATAGAACAGTCCGCCACTCAATTAAATTACCCATCTGCAGGGCAATTGCCCTATTGTTTGCCTTTTGCAATGAAATGGCGCACCAAATCCGCTTACTAGTACTAGCAATTACATAACAGTTTGGTTTGTCGTGTATAGTTTTTATGGTAGATTGTTATTTCTAAGGCTTGTCGTTTTTAGTAAAGGAGTATTATGAGCGTTCACCAGAAGTCCCTCGAAATGAATAAATCAATGGAACACGTAGAAGAGGCGCCGGAATTGGAATACCGGGCAGTTAGCCACGACTCGCTATCCATGTTCCTTGCGGCCATCGGTGGGGCTGTCCTGGGCATGTTGCTAACGTTGTTGGTGTTAGCGATTGTCAACGGCGGTACGCTGAGCTTCACAGGCGGCGAACGCCTGAGCGTTTTCGAAGCGAAATTGGCGCGTGTGGATGAAAATCTTAACTCCGTCAATCAAAATGTTAACATCATTAGCGCCCAAGCCAATGCCATTCAGACCCAATTGGTCACTGTGGAAGACACGCTGCGCGCTGAAATGGGCGAACAGACGGCAGACATGGAGCAGATTGGCCAAGCGGTCACTACCCTAGAGACGACCCGCGCTCAATTTGACACCTTCATGACAGCCTTAAGCAACGCCCTGTCTGAAATTGAAGGCACCACTGGCGCTGAAAGCCCAGCCCCTTAAAGTTCGCTCATCAGCCGAACGTGTGCAAACACCTTGTTTTTCACAAGGGCAAAACACCGGTTTGCACACGTTGCACAGATGAGCCTCAAAGTTTTACACCCTAACACTACAATTGCATAAAAAGAACGGGCGCAGGATATGCGCCCGTTTATTTTTTTAATTCGTCTTCTTCCAATTCCTCATCAATCTGTTCGTCATCAATTTGTTCGTCGTCAAGTTGTTCGTCGTCGCCTTCCTCATCTTCCCCCGTCGCATCCTTTTCTTTATCACTCAAATCTTCGCTTGCTGCATAGAAGAGAAACATGACCGAACCATACTTGCGCCGGTCGTATTCTTGCAGCCGTTCCAGCGCAAGGGGTGTCTCTTCGCGGGGATGAATTTGTACCACCACGCTGCCAAATTCGGCCAGCAGGGCTGGATGAGTATCAATTATCTCCAACCCTTTGCGCCACAGACCTTGATATTGGGGCGGCGCAACGAAGGTTAGGTCGAAGGGCGTACCGTGATATTTTTCCAGAAAGACAAAGCTGTCCGCGCGTTGGACCACAGCTTGCTGCTCTAGCTTGCAATGTTTGAGATTGGCCGTAATGGTTTCCACCGCATTGCGATTGGCATCAATAAAATGCGCAAAGGCCGCACCCCGGCTCAAACATTCAATCCCGACGCCACCTGTGCCGCCGAAAAGATCAAGCACGCGCGCATCGACAATCCAATCACCCAAGATGCTAAAAAGGGCCTCTTTGGCGCGATCGGTGATGGGTCGGGTGGTGTCGCCTGGCACCATCTGGAGTTTACGACCTTTAGCTTTACCGGTGATAACACGCATAAGTTGGTCCTGACGAAGTACCGTGTGAAGTAAACATTGCTTAGTGTCGGTCATCGCCTCTGGCGCGACAAGGCGTCGCGCCAGAGGCGATAACCGACACTAATATTCTAGCGGGTCAATTCTGTATCCCATGTGCCATCATCTAGCAAGCGGATGTAGCGAATAGTGGCATCTTCGTAGCAGGCCAGCAGGCGTCCCTGTTCGAAGCGCTGCACAACCGCGTGCTGGCAAAGCCGCTCTTCTATAATCACGGTACCCATGATTTCCTGAAGTCCATCGACTGTACACCAGATCTTATTAAAGCCACGGCGCGGCAATGGCGGCGAAGCCGGTGTAATATCCAGCGGATTACAGGTAAAGAGCGGCTGATCTTCACTCCATGTATCGTCATAGACAGTCCAACGCTTGTCGGGCAAGAGCACATAGATCTTCAATTCGCTGCCAAACCAGAGCATAAAACGGTCGAACTGCGGGCCTGGCCCAAACTCATTAATCCCTACCGGGTCAAAGTTGGCTGGCTCTAGTGGGCAACCCATCCGCTGCGGCAGATCTTCATAACCAGCCAGATCCAAATCGGCTTCAAGGCTACACTCCGCGCCAGTAACAGGTGGTAGCGCAACATTCGACGTACTTTGACCAGTGGCGGTGACTGGCAACGTATTAGTTGGGACCGCAGCTGGGACGAGTTCCGCCGTGATCGGCAAACTGACCGATGTGGTCATGGCCCGCGTCAAGACACTAGCTGTCACCGCCGTCGGCGTGGGGGAAGGCAGCGGCGTTGGCGTTGGCGCCGCTGCCACCACCGTGGCGGTGGGCTCTGGCTCGGCAGCCGGCGTTCCCCAACAGGCGGTTCCCATCAGTAAGACTAGACAGAGACTGACTAAACGCACCATGCGCGACCAATCAAATGTCCGGTTACGTGTACCCGTATCATGCTGCGCACACATTAGTTTTTGTTTTAGAAAAGTGCTCAAATTTTACTCCTACCTGAGAATCTACAACCAAATCGATGGTAGACCAGCGTTGTCATCTAGCATCTAGGCTTATCTAGTGTGCAGATGCCACTGTAATCGGCCCAACCTCAATCGCAAAATCTTTCGGGCCGGCGCTTACGGGCAGCCGCTGACCATTATTCGGATCATATAAACCGACGGCAATTCTATACTCACCTGGGGGCATTTCCTCTGGCAACAACAGCCCATAGTGGTCGATAATTTCCTCACCTGGTTGCCAACTGCTCACCGGGCGCATCCATTGCACCGGTTGACCATCGCGCTGATCAATCTTTTCATCGCGCTCGTTGAGCAAATGTACAAAGACATGATAGTTATTGCTGACTGGGCGCAAGCTTTGCCAACGTAACGAAAGGAGAATTTCCGCGCCTGGCGTCGTTTCGGCTGTAACAGCGTAACCTTGTAGGCGAATCCAGCCGTTCTCTTCTGTGATCGTTGCCTCTTGCTGGGCCGGATCGCCAAAGATCGTGCCCAGACCCGTTTCGACTAACGGTTCAGCTTGGGCCGCAGCCAACGCATAGAGGGCCAGCCGACCATTATCGCTGGCCGGCAGAGGACTTTCTTGCAGCAAGAAATCTCGCACCCGCAAGGGTCGCTCCCAAGAAGATTCTGCCGGCGGCGTGTAATCTGGGATAACCCACAAACGTGGATAGCGGCTTTCCAATTGCGCTAACCAGGCCTCGGCACTCATTTCTGTATCGGCAGCAGGCGAATTTCTAGGAAAAAAGCCATAGGTGGGCAGACTACCGTGGTAGGCGTTGGCAAACTCTTGCGTCTGGAAAGGTTGCAAGAGCAAAATCGCCTCACCTTGCCGTTCCGCACGCTCGATCCGTGCGGCCGCGGTGCGAATTGCACTGCCGGGCCCACGGGGCTGATGGGTGAGAATGGCCACCGCAATCAAACAAAGCGCCAGTGCATAGAGCCAATTGCGCGCGACAGTGCTGTACTTCCGGCTGCTTCTTGCCACTTGTTGGCGCGCTTGCCAATGGCGAAACAAAAGGGCCAGCCCAACCAACAGCCCAGACAGGGGCATGATAAAGCCAAACCAATCAAATAGACCATTGCGCCACCAGGCTAAATGGATGTTTGCCGCCTGTAAGAAGCGCCATTGTAAGCGTAGCGGCGAGTAGCCAAGCTGCCAAAAAGTTTCGGGCGCAAAGAGTGGTGCCACTGCACCCGCCAACCAATCTTGCACCAACGAGTAGGGAATCAACATCCCCAGCCACTGCACAGCCACCGAAAGCAGGATTAGTAAGCCTGCCAGCACCCGCCCGCCCCACGACCAGCGCAGCAAGCGTTCCCAACCAGGCCCAGTTAATAAGGCCAGAAACGGCATCAGCGGCACCAAAAAGCGTGGCCCCCAGCTGTAACCGCCGTGCCACATATACCACTTACCATAGACCAGAAGATAGATGAGCGAAATGGCCAGCACCATACCCAGCACCCAGCGTGCTTGTTGCCAAAACCAGCGTCCACCGAAGATGCCCAGCAACAACGCCGGGCTATACCAGATCAACCCGCGCGCCGGCCCGATCAGCAGACCACTGATCCCCACCAGCCAATTGGCGCTGAACGTTTCCGACGCGACATAACCACTGTCCCACACACTGCCGTAACGCAGCCAGTTCCACCAGAGCGACACCAGGCCAGAGAGCAGGATCGGCAGCAAAAAGCTGATAAGGGGGCGCCACTGGTTAGCAAGCAAGGTGAGAAAATCTGCCATTGTCGACGGCCGGATCGGTCGGCGAAGCGTTTCGCGATGACGCAAAACTACCAACAAGCCAAGGACAAAGACGGGCAACGTAACCAGATTGATCGTGCGGGCCAGGTAGGCGATGCCCCATGCCAGCCCACTCAGGAGCAGATAGCGTTTGCGCCCAGTTTGGCTGTAACTGAGCAGCCCATAAAAAGCCGCAAACAGGGCCCAGCCGCAGACAGGATCGCTAAAAAAGGTTTGTGCGTAGGGCCAGGCCAATGTCGCCAGCCCAAAGAACAGCGCCGTAGCCAGCGCCGTGGATCGGGTCCAGTCCAGCCGGCGGCCAAAGCGGTAGATCAGTGCGCCCGTAAAAGCAGTTAGCAGTGGATTGAGCAACATCGCCGCCTGCGCCAGCCCAATCGCCGGCCACAACTTTGCGAGCCAGATCAGCGGCAGCGCTAGCAGTGTCATGCCCAGCCCTTTACGGCTATACAATTCGCCATCAGGGCCAAAACTGCCCTGTTGTAAACCCATCCAAAGCAACTGATTGGTATCGATCTCGCCTCGGCGCACGATACTTTCGGCGGTAGCAAACATCGAAAGGCCATCACTGCTATCGATTACACCGGTATAGGTGAAAAGATAACAGGCTAATAGCAGGCCAAAGACGAGAAAGGCGATGTTACGATCTTCGGTAGTGATATCACGCATTGCAATTTTCGATTTGCGATTTTAGATTGACGATAGTCGAGGTGTCGAGTAGAGGGTAGACAGGTAAATAGGGAGACAGGTAAACAGGTAGATAAGTAGGTATCTTCCTTGTCTTCCTGTTTACCTGTCTCCCTCCTTATCATCTCTTCCGGCCACCTCAATAGGTAACGATAGATGATCGGCCGTTGTTCCGTCCGGCAGGGTCAGGGGGCGCCGGCCATCGGCGTCATAGAAACCCACGAGCAGCTCGTACAGGCCTGGCGACGCATTTGGCGGCAGCGTTAAACGGTAAGGGTCACGAATGAGTCTATCTGGTTGCCACGTATCTGTCGGCGCCAGCCCCTCCACCGGCAGATTATCCTGTTGGGCCACCAACTGACCAGCCGGATCAAGTAGCTGGGTAAAAACCGTGTAACTCGCCGTCACCTTACGATCAGCCCGCCAGTATAGCACGAGATGCAGCGGCGCGCCTACTTGAGGACGCTCCGTTTCGTAGTGCAACAACTGGATCGACCCCCCAGCCGCATCAGCTACGGCGAGTAGCGCCTCATTCAAGCGCACAACACGCGCGATCTGGCAAGCACCTAACTGCTGCTGGTCGATGATGTGAACATTGGGTTGGGCAAAATATTCTTGCGCGTGGGAAGGCGTTTCGGTCTGTACAATCCACCAAAACTCCCGGTCTTGAACCACAGCATCGAGGCGTTCGGCAATCATTGTCGCCCAGGGGCGGTCATGCGGATCGTAGCCGTCGATAATTTTCATCTCATATTCGTCACGCAGCCAAGGGTAAAAATTCCGCCATACTTCAATCTGATCACTGACCAGCATTTGATTCGGCCATTCACTTTGCGCGTGCAGGTAATCAAGCGCAGCGCGACAGGGGTGTTCGGCTAGACGCCGCGCTTGATAGGCTTGTGCCACCCGTGGTGCGCCAAAGCCGGCGCCAATCAGAGCCAGCAGCATGACACCCCAAGCTAGCCCGGCGCTCACTCGCCGCATCTGCTGGCCGACCACTGGCACGGGCCAAATCTGCCCCAAAAATTCGCCCAGCAGCAAGATCAGCAGCACCGTTCGCACTACGACGGTGCCAACCATGATCCAGTGCTCATCTGGCAACAAGATGATAAAAATGTTGGATTCGACAACGTTGATCAAGCTCAGCATAATGGCATACGCCATGCCGCGCACAGTTGGCAAAAGTAACACTAGAAAAGCCAGCATCCAGACCAGAAATTGTGGACTCCAGCCTTTGCTGTAGAGAAAAAGCCAAATGACACTCACGGCGGCAAAGGCGACAGGTGTACGTGGCTGCTGCCAATCGTAGCGCCGCGTGTAAAGCCAGAGATAGAGCAAACTAAAGCCCAGGCTGATCCACGTCCAGGGCAGCCAGCCCGTCCATTGGCCACCACTTTCCAGCCCCACCAGGTTGCGCATATCGATGGGGACGCGCCCGTACTCATAGTTGCCTTCCAACAGCGCCCACACACTTTGCCAAGGTGGCCGCAAACTGTTAACCCGAAAACTGCTCAGCGCTAAATGCGTGTTACCGTCCACCAGCCAATAGCCCAACCCGACTACCGTGGCCAAAAAGATCCCGGCATAGAGGGTAGGACGTAGCAAATTACCCGGCGATTTGCGGTTGAACCATTCATGGCGCACCGCTGACCAACTCAGCTTACCACCCAACCAACGCACGCCAATCGGCACTAACAGCGCAGGTGTCAGCTTGGTGAGAAACCCCAAGCCAGCCGCAATCGCACTGCCAATCCAGCCCCAACGGCGCGTGCTCAACAATAAATCTAGCCCGAGCAGCATAAAAAAGAGTGGCATCGCCTCGAACCAGCCGATCAACGTGTAGACGGGAGTGAAGAGCAGGGCATAGAGGATGACGGGGTGGAGGGTTATTGGATATTGGAGATTGTAGATTGGAGATTATTCTGAATCTCTAATCTCCAATCTCCAATCTCCAATTCCCAACTTCTGCGCCAGCCGATAGATCAAAATGACATTGCCGCTTTCAAAGAGCAGCAGCGCCAGCCCGAAGATCAGATGGAAAAAGAGGCGTGGATCCACCCAGGGGGGGATGCGGCTGGAAAATTCATGGATCGGCAGCAGCAGCGCTGGGAAGAGGGGTGGGTAGGCAGTCCAGAGGTTCTCGAATGTGCGGTAGCCCATCGGCGCCGATTCGCCCCAGGTCAAGTAAAAATCGTAGTCCGAGGCATCGGCGATAAAGCCGCCAGGGCGAAAGAGGATCAACGCCAGCAACCGAAAGCTGACAAAAAGCCCAAAGATCAGTAAAAATGCGTGGTGGCGATCATAAGCCAAACGAAGCTTTGCAAACATGCGATAGGCGCCTAATCGACGAAACAATTGAATTCAAACAAAGAGTCTCATGCAAAGCCGCAAAGAACCGCCGCGCTTGGGTAAAATGAGAGAATGTTTATTAATTGACTAAACTGTGGCTTACTATATTTTATTTCCATAGGACGTCCGCAAAATGAGTGTTCTTACGGCGGCTGAGCCTGCCGAAGCCGCCGTACGTCCTATCCACTTAAAAACTTTGCGTTCTTGACCCAGAGGGTACCCGCTTTGCGTGAGCCAATGATTTTAAGACTTTTCTGGCGCGCTTCTGCCAATCCACTGACCGAAACCAGCCGCGAAGGTGACAACGCCACTAAAGAGCAAAAAGCTCCAATAGCTGATCGTGCGGTTGACTAAAACCGCAGCCGCCACTTGGGTCGTTGGCAACGCCAGTAAGGCGAGCAGCGTGGCATTCACGGTTTCGATCTGACCAATGCCGCCGGGTGTCAGCGGCACAGTGGCAAAAACATCAACGGTAAGCGCCACAAAGGCGGCGCGGCCAAAGGGTAACCAGGTGCCCAGGCTACCGACGCAGAGCCACATCAGCACGGCATCACATAGCCAGATGTACAAACTGGCTGCGACCACCAACAAGGCCGTTTGCGGTTGACGGATCAAGGTGCGTAAACTGTCTACCAGTTGCGCGGCAAAGTCGAGCGCCAGTTGCCAGAAGCGATGGTCCGACCAGCGGCGCAGCCAGCCCAACACGGCTGGGATTACCAGTAGTACAACGCCAAAAACGATCAGACCACTGATGCCAACCCCATAGGCCGCCAGCACCCAACTGGGCAATTGATTGCGTAAAACGACAAAGCCAAAGCCACCGCCCAAGACCAAAATTGCCAGCAGATCCAGGGCCCGTTCCAGTACAATCGAACCTAGCCCTGTGGCTACGGGAACCGATTGACGCTCTTGTAGGGGCTCTTGCGACGCGCTATGCAAAACGCCAACCCGCACCAGATCGCCCGCCCGCGCCGGGAGTAATGCGCTGACAAACCAACCCGTCAACAAGAGGCTCGTCGTAAAACGCCAGGTGAAACGATGACCCATCGTCGCCAGCAGTTGCTGCCAACGCCATCCACGCAGCGCAAAGCCACTGTAATGTACAGCAATTGCTAATCCAATCCAGCGCCAGTTGGCGTGGACGAGAGCCACCAGCGCCGTACGTCCGCCGCCTAACGCCAACAATAGAGCAATGCTCAACCCGCCCAGCGCCGCTAGCAGCACAATTCGTTTGCGGTCCAAACGCAGCAAGGCAAGCGCGCCAGTCGGGGAACCGTTTCGTTCGATTTGTAGGTTGTCCATCCCGTTTGGCGTCCCTTGCTAAGTCGTAATTAGGAAGTGGTAATTGGTACGTAGCCCACCACTCATTACTTACTGAATCCCCAGCCGATAACTGCTCATTTCACGCCCGTACAACACAAACTTGTGGGACAGGCTGAAACCGTGGCGAATATAAAAGCGTTGTGCCGCGGCATTTGTTGTATCGACGGTCACATCCAGGTGTTGGATCTGGCGCTGTCTGCACTCTGCCAACAGCGCAGTCATCAATTGCGCGCCAATTCCCTGGCTGCGCATGGCCGGTTCGACCATAATCGAGAGCAGTTCAGCCGTTGCGCCCGTGTGATGCTCATGCTCTTTACGTACCAAAAATGGATAAAGTACTGTCTGCACGCTGCGCAGGATCAGCGCGGGTTGGCGTGCAAAACGGGCAAACAGAGGGGGTAAAAATTGACCAATACGCCGCGTTCCCAGTTCCATAAAGAGCGCACCGACACTGGTTGTAGCGTTGATGAAACCCAACGTGTTCGGGAATGGTGGATTTTGCCGATTGGCCGGCAGAGTTTGGCCAAGGGTAGCGTGATCACTATCATCGATGGCAGCGAAGCCAAAGCCGGCGGGCGATTGGGGCAACGCCTGGTAAAAGACAGTCAGCACAGACGGCCCCAAACTCGTCAAAAACGTGCCCGGCTGGCCAGCAATGTGCAAACGGGCCGCGTCGGCGGCATGCGTGCGAGAAAGTTGAACAATCGTCATAAAAAGATTGTAACACAAACGTGAAAAGTGGTGCGTATTGCGTAGCGTAGTACACTCACGTTGCATTCCCCATTAAAATTACCGATTACTTATGGCCGATTAGTATCCTTTCCACCA
>JBBRVA010000034.1:0-19381 GCA_038247295.1 Caldilineales bacterium
GATCGGTCGCCAACTGGGTATGCCTGTCTTTGCCAAAGATTGGTTAGAGGCCACCCTAAAGCGCTCTCAACTCGGCGCAACAGCCCCACAACAAACCGGTTATGCGGCCTACGAATTGTTGACGACCCTGGCGCAAAGACAGTTGATGCTGGGGCAATCGGCTATCTTGGACTCGGTCCTGAGCATCGCAAAGATCCGTGAGCAATGGCGTGCTCTGGCGGAGAAATATCAGGCTCAGTGGCGGGTGATCGAATGTATCTGTTCGGATGAAAATGTTCATCGCCAGCGCTTAATCCAGCGCCAACGCGGCATCCCTGGCTGGCACGAATTAGAGTGGTGTGAAGTTGAACGGGTCAAAGGCTATTATGCCGCGTGGACCGAAGCAAGATTGGTGATCGACACGCTTAAACCGCATCCAGAAAATATCCTTGAAATTCTTGAGTATTTACAGTAGATAGCTCATTTAAAGGCATCATCATGGATCCAATTATCATCTTACAAGCTGGTGTTGCCAGCGGCACGGTTTTACTCCTGGCCACACTGGGGGCCATCTTCTCGGAACGCGCCGGGGTGCTGAATTTGGGCGTGGAAGGCATGATGTTGATGGGCGCGATGACGGCGTTTAGTGTCACGTTGAGCACGGGCAACGGTTGGCTGGGGCTGCTGGCGGCGATGATCACGGCTGGTTTGCTGGCTCTGCTCCACGGCCTGGTGACGATCCACTTCCAGGCCGATCAGGTGGTCAGCGGTTTGGCGCTTACCTTCCTTGGCACCGGGTTGAGCCTGGTTTTTGGCGAAGGCTTGAGCAAGGCCGGCACGGTGACGTTGCTGCCGCGCTTTAGCATTCCAGGTTTATCCGCCATCCCCGTCTTAGGGCCGATTCTATTTACGAACCAAAGCATCATGGTCTACGTCGGTTTTCTGCTCTTGCCACTTACCTGGTTCTATATCAATCGCACCCGGCCCGGTCTGCATCTGCGCGCCATAGGCGAAAACCCTACCGCGGCGGATGCGATGGGCATCAATGTCTACGCGTTGCGCTACGCCTATGTCGTCTTCGGCGGCATGTTGTGCGGGTTGGCGGGCGGCACGATCAGCCTGGCTGTGTCGCCGGGCTGGTTTAGTGAATTGACGACTTCTGGCCAAGGTTGGATCGCCGTCGGTCTGGTGATCTTTGCCCAATGGGATCCGTGGCGGGCGGCCTTTGGCGCCTATGCGTTTGGCGCGCTGCGGCGGGTGATTTTGGACATTCAAGGCCCGGCCGTGATTTTTGGTCTCGCCAATCCCTTTTTCTATAATCCTTACCTGGGCTTCTTTATGCAGATGCTGCCCTATGTCTTTACAATTGTGGTGCTCGTGCTCGGTTCGCGCGCGGCACTGCGTCAACGGCTCGGTGCGCCGGCTGCGTTGGGGCTGCCCTATGTACGCGGCGAGCGCGGGCATTGATATTATGAATCATGATCAATGCGAATTTTGTGAAGGAGAAATGGAGCAACGGCGCGTTTTAGCGCGTTTTCGCTACAGAGGCGAAACGATTTATATTGAAAACGTGCCGGCCTGGGTTTGTAATCACTGTAGCGAACAATATTTTGATGCGCCGGTTTATAAACAGATGGAAAGGATTGCGCAACGACGTGAGCAAATCCATCGCATGATCTCCTTCCCATTGGCAGAGTTTGAAATGGCTGGTATTTAATTGCTCGCAAAGTAGCGGAGGTCTCATTAAAGAATGCGGCTATCTGTTATTGAGCGATGCCACCACAACGTAAAGAGTCGATCATTATGTGGCATGACTACCATACCGTAACTACCGTCGACGAAGCGCTCGGCCTGCTGGCGGCGCAGCGTGAAAAAGCCCGCATCATCGCTGGGGCAACCGACCTGCTCATCGAGATTGAACGCGGCGTGCGCAAGGGCATTGCTACCTTGATCGACATCACGCGTGTGCTTGGCCTGGCCGAGATTACGCTCGATGAGAACGGCTGGATTCACCTAGGGCCGCTCGTCACGCACAATCAATGCGCGGCCTCGCCTTTGATCCAGGCGCGCGCGTTACCGCTGGCGCAGGCTTGTTGGGAAGTCGGCGCGCCGCAGATTCGCAACCGCGCCACTGTAGCCGGCAACTTGATCACCGCTTCACCAGCCAACGACACGATCTCGCCGCTGATGGCGCTGGATGCGAACGTGACGCTGGCCTCATCTGCCAATGGACGCCGTACGGTGGCGCTGCGCGACTTCTACACCGGCGTGCGCCGCACCGTATTGCAACCAGACGAGATGCTGATTGACATTGCATTTCCCGCCTTGCAAGCCAGCGAACGCGGTATGTTTATCAAGTTGGCCTTGCGCCGCGCCCAGGCGATCTCGGTTGTGCATGTGGCCGTTATTGTCGAGTTCGAACCGGCGGCCAATGGCTCGATTGTCGAACAAACAATCCGGCGCGCCCGCATTGCGCTTGGGTCCGTGGCAGCGACGATTGTACGTGCCGCTGACGCCGAAGCTTATCTGGCCGGTCAACAACTTACGCCCGCCGTGATCGAGCAAGCTGCTCTGTTGGCCCAGGCTGCGGCGCGCCCAATTGATGATATACGCGCTTCTGCGGAATACCGGCTGGAAATGGTCAAGGTCGTCACGGCGCGTATTTTACGCGATATCGCCACTAGCCAGGAACGCGGACAACTGCCCACGCATCCTGTCCTCTTAGCAGGAAATACAAATGGGTTTTCGAGTGTTAATCACCCACTTGTCCACCAAGCCGGACAGCCGATTCTCACCTGCATCAATGGCCGTGACTATACTTTAGAGCACGGTCAGGATAAAACCTTGCTCCGCCTGCTGCGTGAGGATGCTGGATTGCCCGGCACAAAAGAGGGCTGTGCTGAAGGCGAATGTGGCGCCTGCACTGTCTTCTTGGATGGGGCCGCCGTGATGAGTTGTATGGTGCCGGCCCCGCGTGCCCACGGTGCGCAGATCACAACGATTGAGGGTTTGCCCACGGATGGCGCGCTGCACCCGATCCAGCAGGCTTTTGTCGAAGAGGCTGCGGTCCAATGTGGCTACTGTACGCCCGGCTTTTTGATGTCTGGCGCCAAGCTGCTAGAAGAGTGTCCCCATCCCGATCAGAGTGAAATTGAACAGTCGATCACCGGCAATCTTTGCCGCTGCACGGGCTATTATAAGATTATGGCCGCCTTTGCGAAGGCTGGCAAAACTCGTACAGTTTAGGATCCATAACATGAATGCAATCGGTCGATCACTGCCGCGTATTGATGCGCTGGGTAAAGTAACCGGAGTCGCCCCCTATCCGGGGGATATCGATGTCACCGGCCAGTTGTGGATGAAGATCCTCTTTGCCGGACGGCCGCACGCGCGCATCAAAGCGATTGATACGTCTTTGGCCGAGCAGCACGCCGGCGTTGTCGCTGTTTTTACGGCCAAGGATATCCCGTGCAACGAGTATGGCTTGATTCTCTTTGACCAGCCGGTGTTGTGTGGATTGGGCTCGGATAAACCCGGCGCCGATGTGGTGCGTTTTGTCGGGGATCAAGTGGCGCTAGTCGTTGCTGAGACCGAGAAAGCCGCGGCCGCAGGGCGTGACCTGATCCGGATCGAATGGGAAGATTTGCCCATCGTCAGCGACCCGCGCCAGGCAATGCAACCAGGGGTCGTGCAGATTCTGCCCGATGTCGAGCAGAATATCCTCAAGCATTACCGCGTGCGCAAGGGTGATGTGGATGCAATGTGGGCTAGTTGTGCGGCAATTGTGGAAGGTGTCTACCAGACGCCGATGCAAGAACACGCCTATTTGCAGCCGGAAGCGGGTGTCGCCTATATCGACGAAATCGGGCGCGTCACTGTACAGGTGGCCGGCCAGTGGACGCATGAAGATCAAGAGCAAATCGCGCATGCGCTCATGTTGCCAGCGGACCAAGTGCGTGTGATCTATCCGGCGATTGGCGGTGCGTTTGGTGGCCGCGAAGATATGTCGATCCAGATTGTGTTGGCGTTGGCGGCGTGGAAATTACAGCGTCCGGTCAAGATCATCTGGAGTCGCGAAGAGTCGATGATCGGCCACCACAAGCGCCATGCCTACTATATCAAAGCCAAGTGGGGCGCCGATGCCGCTGGTAAACTGGTCGCCGCTGAATGCGAATTAATCTCCGACGCCGGGCCTTATGCCTATACATCGCCCAAGGTGTTGGGCAATGCCACTCTCATGGCTACCGGGCCGTATCAAATTCCGCATGTTAAGGTAGATGCCTACACTGTCTTGACCAACAACGTGCCGGGTGGTGCGTTCCGTGGTTTTGGTGGTCCACAAGGTGCGTTTGTCGCCGAACTGCAACTGGAAAAATTGGCGCACGCGTTGGGGATCGACCCAGTGACGATGCGCTTGCAGAACTTAATGACCGATGATGCGATCTCATCGGTGGGGACAAAATTCCCCAAAGGCGTGACAATTGACCGCGTCGTCACCCGCTGTGCCGAGGAAGCCGGTTGGACTGCGGCGCACGGCTTGCAACTGACCCAACAGCCAGATCAGCCGCATCTGCGCCGCGGCCGCGCCCTAGCCTGTGCCTTCAAGAATATTGGCTTTTCCTTTGGCTTTCCCGAACGCTGTGTGGCGACAATTGAACTGCGCGGCACCACCGCAATCGAAGCGGTGATTCTCTATCACGCCGGCGCCGATGTGGGCCAGGGCGCGCATACCGCCTTTGTGCAAATGGCGGCGGATGCTGTCGGGCAACCAGTCGAAAAGGTGCGTCTGGTTGCGTCTGACACGGCTAGCAGTGGCGACTCTGGCAGCGCTTCGGCGTCGCGCCTTACCTTTATGGCCGGCAATGCCATTCGGGGGGCGGCCAATGTCGCCCTGAAAAAATGGAAAGATGAAGAGCGCCCGGCGATTGGCACCTATCGCTATGTGCCACCGGTCACTTCGGCGCTGGACCCCGAGACAGGCTATTGCGACCCCAACTTTGCCTATGGCTATGTGGCCGAGGTGGTAGAGGTAGAGGTCGATATTGAAACCGGTCACGTGCGTTTGGTCGATGTGATTTGTGCCAACGATGTGGGCAAGGCGATCAACCCGCAGCAGATCGAAGGCCAGATTGAGGGCTGTGTGATCCAGGCCGCCGGCTATGCGTTGCTGGAAAATTTTATCATGCAGGATGGCCGCGTGCTTACACCGCACCTTTCCAACTATCTGATTCCAACCGTGTTGGATATCCCCTTGCGCGTCAAATCCGTCATTTTGGAATATGGCGATGCGGTCGGGCCGTGGGGCGTCAAGGGCATGTCCGAAATGCCCTACATGCCGCTCGCCCCGGCGATTGCGGCGGCGATTCACGACGCGACTGGGGTCTGGATCGACGAGTTTCCCTACACCCCGGATCGGGTCTGGAAAAAGTTGCGCGACCATGCCCGCCAGCAGACGATGCAACCGACAAGTACGGACGGCAACGGTCAATGATCGACATTGTACAAAAGCTGCAAATGCACGTCGCCCAAGAGCGCACCGCGATTATCCGCTTTATGCGCGAAATCTGCGCCATTCCTTCGATGGATTCCCAGATCGGCCCGGTGGGCGAGCGGATTGGCACAGAGATGCGCAAACTGGGCTACGACGAAGTGCGCTTCGACCGCATGGGCAACATCCTAGGACGGATTGGCAACGGACCACGCATCATTGTCTACGATTCCCACATTGATACCGTTGGCATTGGCGATCGCTCGGCCTGGGGGTGGGATCCTTTTGAAGGCAAGGTGGAAGATGGCGTGCTCTATGCGCGCGGCGCGTGCGATGAGAAGGGCAGTACGCCTGGTATGGTCTACGGGTTAGCCTTGGCGCGTGATCTGGGGCTGCTCGAAGGCTGGACGGCCTACTATTTCGGCAACATGGAAGAGTGGTGCGATGGTATTGCCCCTAACAGCTTTGTCGAAGTCGATCCCAAAGTGCGCCCAGAGGTAGTCGTGATTGGTGAACCGACGCGCATGCAACTCTATCGCGGCCACAAGGGCCGCGTCGAGATGAAGGTGACGGCAAAGGGACGCAGCGCCCACGCCGCCAGTAACCATCTGGGCGACAATGCAATCTATAAGTTGTTGCCCGTGCTGGCCGGTATTCGCGATTTGGAGCCACAGTTGGGTGATCACGAATTTTTGGGCCACGGCAAGATCACGGTGAGTGATATGCAGGTCAAGACGCCGAGTATCAACGCTGTGCCCGACGAGGCCACCATTTTCATCGACCGACGGCTGACCTTCGGCGAGGATAAAGACGCCGCGATTGAACAGGTGCGCAACCTCATTCCCGCCGAGCACAAGGGTTCAATTACGGTGGAAGAATTATTTTACGACGAGCCATCCTACACGGGTTTTGTCTTCCCGGTGGATAAATATTTCCCGGCCTGGGCGTACGCAGAAACTCATCCGCTGGTGCAGGCCGGCCAACAAGCGCGCCAACTGATCAGTCTGCCCGCCGCGCCGACTGGCAAATGGGATTTCAGCACCAACGGTACTTATTGGGCTGGCAAAGCTGACATCCCGGCGATTGGCTTTGGTCCTGGCGACGAGACGACTGCGCACACCGTCTACGAGTCGGTGGCGTTGGATGATGTTGTCAAGGCGACAGAGTTTTATGCGCTGCTGCCAGCGCTGTTGTAGTGACATGAAGATCTAAATTTTAAGAGGTAACCTGAGCCCCTGCCGGCGCTGATCGCTGTTGCCGGCGTTCGATCCGTCGAATGTGCTGGTCTGGGTCAAAATAGGCTTCCATGACTAGCAACAGGCGATTGAGCACCAGCGCCAGCAGTGCGATCACTAGCGAGCCGCCCACAATTTTGTCGTAGCGATTCTGCGCAATCCCCTCGAAGAGCAAAACGCCCAAGCCTCCGGCGCTAAATTTTGCCCCGATCGTCGCAATGCCAATCGCCACCACCGTTGCAATGCGCACCCCGGCCAGGATCACCGGTAGCGCGAGTGGGAATTGCACCTGCCACCAGCGTTGCCAGCCATTCATGCCCATGCCGCGCGCCGCTTCTAACATCACCGCTGGCACGCCTTGCAACCCTGTGATCGTGTTGCGCACCAAAATAATCTGCGTGTAAATGACCAGCGCCGCAATCACCGTACGTTGGTTGAGGCCGAAGATCGGCAACAGCAAAATCAGCAAGGCGATGCTGGGAATGGTGTACAAGATACCCAACAAACCGACGATAAACGTGGCCAAGCGTGGCGAACGCGCCAATAGCACGCCCAGCGGCAGCGCGATGACAATCGAGATCAGAAGCGCAATCCCGATCATGGTCAGATGTTCGCCGGTTAGCGCCAGCACGGTGTCGAAGTTATTCAGCAGGTAGTTCATCAATTGCCGCCCTCTGATTGGCGCCCGTGTTGGCGCGAATATCACCCAAGCCTAATAACCCCGTGGGCTGATCTTGCCGGAGTACGACCAGGTTGGATGCGCCGCTTTGCAAGAGCAGGGAAAGGGCCTTGCGTAAGTCACCATCGTATTCAATTGTCGGTTGATGATCGATGGCGAAATGAGCGGGCAATGGTCGCATCGCTGTATCTACCCGCACTAGCCCCAAGTGGCGCACCATGTCTGTTGTACCGACTAATTCACTGACAAAGGCATCGGCCGGGTCGCGTAAAATGTTGAGCGGTGTATCGTACTGCACAATTTTTCCGCTACGCATGATGACAATTTTGTCCGCCAGGCGCAGCGCTTCGTCCACATCATGCGTGACAAATAAAATGGTTTTGCGTAGTTTGCGTTGCAGGGTTAACATCTCATCTTGCAACCCGGCGCGCGTAATCGCATCAATCGCACCAAACGGTTCATCCATCAAAATCACCTCTGGATCGCCGGCTAGCGCACGCGCCACACCTACGCGCTGTTGTTGGCCACCCGAAATCTGTGATGGATAACGGGTGCGGTATTGATCGGGGGGCAGTTCCACCAAGGCGAGCAACTCATCTGTCCGTTTTTGGATGCGCGCTTTGGGCCAGCCGAGCAGATTGGGCACCACACCGATGTTTTCGGCCACCGTCATGTGCGGAAAGAGCCCCACCTGTTGGATCACATAGCCGATCTGCCGCCGCAATTGGGTCACATTCATTTTCTGAATATCAACATCACCCAGGTAAATAGTGCCGGCCGAAGGATCATAGAGCCGGTTGACCATCTTCAGAAGTGTTGTCTTGCCGCATCCAGAAGGACCGAGCAACACAACAAACTCACCATCGGCGATGGTGAGGCTACAATGGTCTACGGCTGGCTGCGTATTGTTAGCAAACTGCTTGGTTACATCTGCAAAGCGAATGGCACTCATGGCTACTCTGTCCATAGGCTGGGTCAGGTTGATGTCAACCTGACCCAGCTTTACTTATGCTTGTTTACCTGTCACTGTCTAACACTCCATACGCAAAGGCTCGCCTTAGAGGGCTTAAAAGACTGCAAAGATGATAGCTAGATTTTCTCTGCTTTTTCTTTGCGCCTTTGCGGCTTTGCGTGAGATTCTTCTAACTATTGCTCGATCAAACCTTGGTCAACGAGAAATGCGCGCGCGACATCGGCCGGTTCCTGGCTTTCGCCACTGACTTGATTGTTAAGCTGGCGCATCGTATCATCGGTCAGTAGGGGCGCCAGTGCATTTAAGACAGTGGCCACTTCGGGCTGCGCCGTGAGCAATTCCTGGCGGACAACGGGCGCTACCTGATAAGGCGGCCACAGATTCTGATCATCTTCCAGCGTGACAAGATTATAGGCGGCTAACTCGCCATCGGTGCCAAAGGCGACCGTGACATCGGCCTCACCGTTGACAATTGCTTGGTAACGCAGCCCGGGATCGACAGCCAAAAAATTGGCAAATTCGAAATCACCATACGCACCCTGCAAACCGGGCAGACCATCTTCGCGCTCAGCAAACTCAGGCGGCCCGACGAGGACGAGTTGATCGGCGACGGCGACCATCTCCGAGATGGTGGTGATGCCCAGTTCAGTAGCCCGTTCTTGGGTCATGGCCAGTGCTTGCGTGTTATTCATCGGCGCGGGGTCCAGCCAGGTCAGTTGGAATTGCTCCTCATACGCCTGCTTGACTGTGTCATAGACAGCCTTTGGATCATTCATCACCGGCATTTGCAACACCGTCAGCAGACCTGTGCCCGTATACTCGGGATAGAGATCAATCTCATTATTGATTAACGCCTGTTGCGCAATCGGCGTGCCGCCAAGGTTGATCTTACGTTCGACCTGATAGCCGGCATTTTCCAACAACAAGGCATACATCTCACCCAGAATAAATTGTTCAGTGAAGTCTTTGGAGGCGACTCGGATCGGCCCTTGCTCGGCAGCCGGCACATCCGCGGTGTCGGCGGATGTTTCTGGATTGCCAGCTGGGGCATTGGCGGCTGGCAGGTTAGCACAACCGGCCAGCATGGCCATAATCAGTGCCGGAATCAACAAGACAAACAACCCGTTGCGAATTAACTTACTTTTCATACAAATCTCCTAACAGTTTTTGTTTTGCTCATCAGCCGAAAGACTGCAAACCCATTGTTTTTGAAAAGCCAAAACACCGGTTTGCTTACCTTGCACAAATGAGCCTTTTGGTTTACGCCGGTGGCTGCAACATACGCTGCACGCCGCCGAGCACGATCTCTGCTGCTAGCGTCAATAGCCCCACGGGGATAGCACCAACCAGCAGAATTGGGATGTTGTACAACGAAAATCCACGTACAATAAAGAGGCCCAAGCCACCACTGCCAATAAAGGCGGCGAGCGTGGCACTGGCAATCACCTCAGTTGCCGCAGTGCGGATGCCGGCCACGATAACGGGCATTGCCAATGGCGTCTCGACGCGCCAGAGGATTTGGCCTGCTGTCATGCCCATGCCCCGAGCTGCTTCGCGCACGGCTGGTTCAATCGTGCGATAGGCCGCATCGGTATTGATCAACACAGGGGGTAGCGCTAGCAATGTCAGGGCAATTGCCGCCGAGGTGAACGAAAGACCGAAGTAGGGAATGGCGAGAAAGAGAACGGCCAGGCTCGGGATCACACGTAGGGCGTTGAAGCCATTGATCACCGTCAACGCGGCCAGACGTGAGCGCGAGGTCCAAACGCCGAGCGGGACACAGACGACAATGCTGATCATCAAAGCGACCGCCACCAACAGAAGATGCTGGCTTAAGGCTTCCAGCAGTTCATCGGTATGTGAGTGCGCGTATAAGGATGCCTCTTGTAAGAGGGTCATCATCTCGTTTGTCCCCGTCTTTGTGCAAAGTGCAATTTCGCGTACTACTTACTATGTATGCCGGGCCGCGTAGCGTGGGCATACATGATAGTTACATTAGCGGGAAAAGCGAACTTTTACAATAGGTCAAAGCCCAGAAAAGAGGTATAAATGAGGATACATGATTAAGTTGAAGAATTGTTGTAAAGCACACTTTAGCATAGACAGATAGGGAAACAGGGATATTTTAATAATTTTTATCCCTGTTTCCCTATCTGTCTATAGCCACCTTATTGTTTTGAGGCCGAAGCTTCGCTGGATCGTTCTTTCTACACCGCTTTATTGGATAATAAGCGGAAGATAGGCCCGCACCAATAATTGATTGTCGACCATGGTAACCAAGCGGTTAAAGGCGCTGAAGATATCGAGGCTGGTAAATTGGCAGTGACCATAGGCCTCCACTTTGATGTGATCGTAGAGGGCTGTGCTGCCAGTGCTGATCACTTTGCTGGCGTACAGTTCGGCCTGTCGATAGGGTACAACGGGATCGCCTGTCGTATGCATGGTGACCAATGGCCGGCTCAGGTCACCGTTGGTTTCGTAGCTGGTGCTGATCGCATCCCGCGCGGCTTGATCGGCGTCAAAGCGTTGCACGGTGGCGTTGAGCTGTGTGTCATCAGCCGAACCGGCATAGGTGCGCTTGCTAAGCGGGTTGGCAAAAGGCTGGCCACCCAGTTTGGCCTTGGCATCATTCGTGGCGTAGATGTTGTACCAGAGTACGGCGCTGATACTCTGCTCTTTGCTGGCTGCGTTGGCTGCATTAAAGGGGGTGTGTGCTACGGCCAACAGCTGATCGACCTGGCTGGCATTGGCTGGATCCGTGATCACCGGTTTAATGGTCGTGCTATAGACGCTGCTCTCCCAGGTGTCGAGCAGATCAGCGGGTACATCGACCGGTGTCGGCGCGATCAGGCCGGGGAAAAAGTAATCAAAAAGTACGCGGAAATCCCCAAAGTAATCCACCTGTTCGACAAAACTACCGTAGGGGCCGCACAGTGCCAATCCGCCGTCGAATATTTCTGGGTGGTGCTCAACCGCCAGCGCCGTGATACCACCGCCTTCAGATATACCGACCAGCAACACCTTTTTCGGTACACCTTTTTGCGCCTCGAATAAGGCGACCAGATCGACCAGATCGGCGATGCCAGGTTGCACGGCCAGACCGTTGGTGCTGTAGCCTGTGGTTGCAAAAGCATAGCCGAGTGTATTGGCCACTTGATCAATCGTGCCGCCACCGCCAGGCAGGGTAAGCTGATCTTGCGGAATGCCCAGCGGTTTGTTGGGCGCCACATAGCCGTGAGCATAGACGAGGAGTTTGCCATTCCAGATGCTCGGCATGCAGATCCGATAGGCGGCGCCACTGGTCTGTACGCCGTCTGCGCATGCCATTGGCGCAGCTGTCGACAACGGTAATGCTGTTTGTGCCTGCGCGTATTGGATTGGCAGACATGCGTACAGGCAAATGGCCACGAATAATTTACAAGCACTTTGCTTGTGGTGCCATAGGTTTGGAACCCAATCGGTTAGTTTGTGCATAATTGATTCGTTGTGTGATTGATTCGGTGAGTGCTGGTTAGTTATTAAAATAGCAGCCGGGCGGGTGTACACCCGCCCGGCTGCTATTTTAGCACATACTTTATCGATCGATACAACGGTTCATTGAATTGGGGCGTCCTGCATCGGTCGCCTCTTAGCGGCGGATCAAGGGTAAGAAGATTGTGCTGCCCGTTTGCTGCAAAGCAAAGGGTGGCACCGTCGTTTCACTGGTGGCGCTTACCTCGATCTCCAACTCGACAGCGCCAGCAGTTGCATAACCAGCGGGTAAATTTATCCGCAGCGTGTAGGCACCCGCTGGCACCGCGCCAAAGCGGAAGATGCCATCAACATCGGTGGTCGTGCTGCGCTCGGCTTTTTCCTCGTTACCCGCATTCGAATTCATACCCACAACGGTGGCATCGCTCAGAATGACAGTGATGCCGGCTAGCCCTACATCGGTGCCATTCTTCTGGCTATCGCCATTTTTATCGTTATAGATGATGCCCGTGACTGAGCCTTGCGGTGTGTTGGCTGCCACATTGAGGGTAACCGTTGCCGTGTTGGAATCTGCCTGACCATCGTTGACCTTGAAGGTGAAGGAATCTGTGCCAAAGAAGTCGGCCTGGGGCGTATAGGTAAGAATGGGCGCCACGCCACCGAGCGTGCCATGCTGTGGCTGGCTGACAATTATATAGGTTAATGGGTTATTGTCCGCATCGGAAGCCGAAAGCGTGATCGCTTTTACGGTTCCTTGCATTGTACCCACGGTTTGGTTGTTGGCCGTTGGGGCACTGTTGAGTCCTACCCCTTCCGTTACGTTGACTGTGACCGTCGCCGGGTTGGAATCGGCTTGCCCATCGTTGACCTGGAAGGTGAACGTATCTGCCCCAAAGAAATCAGTTTGTGGTGTATATGTAAGGTTGGGCGCAGAGCCACTGAGTGTGCCAAACGCCGGTTGGCTGAGTAGCGTGTAGGTTAATCGGTCGCTGTCGGCGTCGGTGGCAGTTAGCGTAACATTCTTGGCCTGGTTGCGGCCGGTCGTGGTCGTCTGGCTGTTGGCGGTTGGCGTTGTGTTAAAGGCAATGATGTTGATATTGACCGTCGCCAGTGTCGATTCCAGGTCGCCATCGCTCACTTTAAAGGTAAAGCTGTCAACGCCCACATAGCCAGCGAAGGGTTGATAGGTGAGATTGGGCGCTACACCGCTTAGTTGTCCGTGGGTAGGGTTGTCCACCAGTGTAAAGACTAGCGCCGCATTTTCGGCATCCGACCCGGTTAGCGTCATGCTCCTGGACTGGTTGCGCGTCATGTTGATATTCTGTGCATTGGCGATTGGCTGGGTATTAGGTGGATTTAGCACGGGGCTGATTGTAATGGTTACTGTGCCCACGTTCGAATCGGCCGTGCCATCGTTGGTTTTGAAAGTGAAGCTGTCGGTGCCAAACGCGCCGGCATTCGGCGTGTAGGTTAGGTTGGGTGGCGTTCCGCTCAGACTCCCTCGCATCGGGTTGCTGACGATCGTAAAGCTCAATGGATCGTTTTCCGCATCCGATGCAGTTAGTAGGAAAGCAATAGCAACATCTCGCGGGGTAATGACTTGCAGATCGTTGGCCACAGGTGGTGTATTAAATTCGATCACAGTAATTGAGACAGTGGCTAGATTTGAATCAGCGCTACCATCATTGGCCTTGAAGGTGAAACTATCACTCCCCATATAGCCAGTGGTCGGTTGATAGATCAGATTCGGCGCTGTACCACTCAAGGTGCCATGCGCCGGTGGCGTTACAACTGCATACGTGATCGGATTGGCATCGGCGTCCGATGCGGTGAGTAAGATATTTTCCGCGGCATTGCGCAACACGCGGATGTTTTGCGAATTTGCTACGGGTGGGATATTGGACAATTGACCCGCAAGAACGGTAATGTTCACTGTGGCGACATTCGAATCAGCCAGCCCGTCATTGGCCTTAAAGGTGAAGCTATCCGTGCCGGTATAGCCTGAGCTTGGGGTGTAGACCAGCTCGGGAACCGTGCCACTTAGGGCGCCATGGGCTGGTTGGCTGACAACCAGATAGGTGAGCGCGTCGCCTTCGCCATCGGACGCCGTCAAACTGAGGGCACGTGCCGTGTCCTGGGCCAGTGTTATACTTTGATCATTGGCTATAGGTGATGTATTAATGATAATCGTATAGGCTTGTTGGCCACTCAAGTTGTTGGTATCGATGGCGCGAATCACCACCGGATACGCGCCTGGCACGCTGGGGACGCCACTGAGGATGCCTGTCACTGGATTGAGGCTTAGTCCTGTCGGCAGCAGACCCGCGACCAGATCAAAGCGTGGCGCAACGACTGCATAATTTAACGCTGTGGCACTTATCGTCTGCCCATACGCAACGCCGGCTTGCGCGCGTGGCAACACCGTCGGGTTTAGTTGGATAACTGGCGCTTGTCCTTCATCATTAATTCCCCAACAAATCACCGTGCCATCGCTGCGAATAGCACAGTTATATTCGTCGCCTGCACTTAGCCCGATAAAGGCGCCGGCCGGGGCGGCGGTTTGCCCATTTTCCCCATCACCCCAGCACACCAATGTGCTATCGGTCTTGATGCCGCACGTGTGCGCGCTGCCAGCACTGATCTGGCTGAAGGTTCCGGCTGGTGGCGTTGCCTGACCCTGATCATTTTCACCCCAACAAGCCACGTCGCCCGTCTCTCTGATCGCACAGTTGTGATATCCACCGGCGCTCACGGCCGTAAAAGCGCCCGCAGGTGGTATGCTCGCGCCTTCTTCATCCTCGCCCCAGCACACCAGGGTCTTGTCGCTACGAATCCCGCAGGTATGAAAATCACCGGCGCTAATCTGTAAAAAGGCGCCAGTTGGCACCACTCCTTCGAAATCGTCACCCCAACATATAATGTCACCCGCCGTGCGAATGGCACAATTGTGCTCGGCGCCGGCGCTTACTTGTTTGAAGGCGCCACTGGGCGCCACCGATTGTTCGGTGTCGACACTGCCCCAGCAGGCAAGCGTGTTATCACTTTTGAGGCCGCAACTGTGCAATTCGCCCAGGCTCACCTGGATAAAAATGCCGGGCGGGGGCGTTGATTGACCATCTTCAGCTGCCCCCCAACAGGCAACGACGCCCCCACTTTTGATCTCGCACGTGTGGTCCGTGCCAGCCGCAATGGCATTGACGACAGCATTATCTGCTTGCGGCTGCATCTCTGCTGCGTAAATCAGCGGGGCTGCACCCACGTTGGCCATCATCAGCCAGATGGTTGCCAGCAGTATAGCCAGCGCGTAACGCCGGCCACGCGTTATGTGGATAGGCTCAACAATATTGATCACGAGATTCTCCTTGGGATTAAATTATAAGCTTGTTAGCCCATCCCCTTGATGGCGACTGATGGGAATTATTTCTAAAATTTGTAAGGTAACTGGGGTAATAAAATAGAGAAATTGACTCAAAACTTACTATAAGCTGAACTAGCCACGAAAGTCAATTCAATATAGTGTTATTTTGCTTACTGTTTGCTGACAATTTTGCAATAGGCCGCAGATTTCTTTCCGTTGCGTAGGAGATGAACAGTTGGGGTTATTGCGTCGAGCAATGAAGGCAGTTTCGTAAGCAATGAGCAGTTGTCAGCCGTCAGTAAATCGATACTAAATTGATAACTGCTCACTACTTAATCAGGGATAGGTTAATGAGGGATAGGCTTTTCAACCTGCTCTCGTTAGCGCTGAATCAGAGGCATAAAAATTATGCTGCTAAGTTTACGCACTACAAAGGGAGGCGGCGTCACCTCACCACTTGCACCTACCGTCACCGCTAGCGTGGCAACCGTGGCAAACTCAAACCCCGTAGGTGGCGTCATCGTAACAGTATAAGTGCCAGCCGGCACTTGGCTAAAGCGATAGAGGCCATCACTGTCGGTGAAGACGGTACGTGCTATTTGTTGTTGCAATTGGATTGCTGCAACCATCATCGTCGGGCTGCTTAAATCGACCTGAACGTTCGCCATACCCGGTTCACTGCCGTCTTTCTGACCATTGTGGTTTTTGTCCTCAAAAACAAGCCCCGCCACGGATCCCTGGGGCTCACTGGCGGCAACATCAATGCGGACGGTGGCAAGGTTGGAATCGTGTTCCGTCAGCCCTCCTCCATCATTGGCTTTAAAAGTAAAGCTGTCCACACCATTAAAATCCGACTGGGGCGTGTAGATGAGGTTGGGGGGCGTACCCGTCAACGCACCGTGGGTAGGCGGCGTAACAATCCTATAGCTCAGCGGATCGTTATCCGCGTCGGAGGCCATCAGGGTGAGCGCTTTGTTCGTACCTTGCGCCAATGTCACGTTCTGGTCATTAGCGACGGGCGCGCTGTTAACAAATGGCTCAAGCGTCACCGTCACTTGGATCAGTGCCACGTCGGAATCAACCTGACCATCGTTGACGGTGAAGCTCAATGTATCTGCGCCACTAAAGCCATTATTGGGGGTATAGATCCGTTTCGCGGCAGGTTCGCCGCTAGGTATGCTCAATGTGCCATGCGTAGGCGAAATGACGATGCGGTAGCTGAGCGGATCGTTGTCGGCGTCGGAAGCCGCCAGAGTGATAACCTTGGCTCGATTTTGGGCGACGGTAACGTTCTGTGCATTGGCAACCGGTGGCGTGTTATGCTGGATAACTTGGATGGCGACCGTGGCCACATTCGAATCCGCTAGCCCATCATTGGTCTGAAAGGTGAAGCTGTCTGTTCCTGTATAACCGGCACTCGGCGTATAGAGTAAACTCGGCGGCGTGCCGCTGAGCACGCCGTGCAGCGGCAGCGCAACAATCGTATACACGACGGTATCACCTTCCGCATCCGATCCCGTCAAGGTGATCGACTTGGGACTGTTGCGCAGTGTTGTGACATTTTGGTTGTTGCTCACCGGTGCCTGGTTCACCAGCAGGTTGGCGCGCACCAAAATTTGAATGGTGGCTGCTGTGGAGCTACTAAGCTGATCATTCACCTGAAAGGTAAAGCTATCCGTGCCGGTATAATCGAGCGCCGGCGTATACACCAAGTTGGGTGGATCGCCGCTCAATGTGCCGTGTGCGGGTAGGTCGAGCAACGCATAAGTCAGCGCGTCGCTGTCGGCGTCCGCTGCGGTGAGCGTAATAACTTTGGCTAGATTGCGCTCGACATTTACATTTTGACCATTGGCGGTCGGCTGCGTATTGACGGCCAGAATCGTGATCTGGACGGTTGCCGGCGCTGAATCGATTTGCCCATCGTTGACCACAAAGGTAAAGCTATCGGTGCCGGTATAATCGAGGGTAGGCGTATAAATTTGACCTGCCTCCACCCCCACGAGGAGGCCATGCAGGGGTTGGCTAACTACACGATAGGTCAGCGGGTTGTTCTCGGCGTCCGACGCACTCAAGTTTACGGTTTGTCGTGTGTTGCGCAAGGTGTAAACCAGTTGGCTGTTGGCCACCGGCGCCGTATTGATCGGTTGGCTGGGGTTGATGGTGATCGTAACCGTGGCCGGATTTGAAGCGGCTCGGCCATCGCTGGCTTTGAAGGTAAAGCTATCGGGGCCACTGTAATCTAATGTCGGTGTGTAGCTCAGGTTGGGCGCGCTGCCGGTTAGCGCGCCATGCGCGGGTGGCGCGACGATGCTGTACGTCAACGCATCGCCTTCAGCATCGGACGCGGTCAACATTATGCTGCGCGCCGTATTTTGGCCAGTGCTTATGCTTTGCGGATTGGCCACGGGTGGCGTATTGATCACCAACGTGTATTGGCGTTGGCTGCTTAAATTGTTGGCATCGATCACCCGCACTTCAATTGGGAATGAGCCGCCCACCGTCGGGGTGCCGCCGATCGCATCCGTATTTTCGTTTAGCGTCAAACCGGGCGGCAGAGGACCGTTGATCAGCACAAAACGTGGGGCAAGCGGCTCGTACCAGATGGCGTCGGCGTTTAGCGTTTGTTTATAGGCCACACCTAGCACGCCGCGCGGCAGTGTGGGTGGTATAATCTGCAATACGGGCGCCTGCCCTTCACTGTTATCGCCCCAGCAAACCAGCGCACCATCGCTGCGGATGGCACAGTTGTGATAGTCGCCGGCGCTGACTTGTATGAACGCGCCGGTTGGCACTGTGCGTTGACCATTGTCATTGTCGCCCCAACAAACGAGTGTATTGTCGGTTCGGATGCCACAGCTATGGTCAACGCCAGCGCTCACCTGGATGAAGGCGCCGGTGGGCGGTGATGCCTGACCAAACTCATCCAGCCCCCAGCAGGCCACTGTGTTGTCGCTGCGGATGGCACAGGTATGATAGCTGCCGGCGCTTACTTGGAGAAAAGTGCCGGTTGGCGGTGATGCCTGGTCTTCTTCATTTTCGCCCCAGCAGGCTAGCGTGCTGTCGCTGCGCATGGCGCAATTATGAAAATCGCCGGTGCTCACTTGCCGATAAGAGCCCACCGGTGGGATCTGAATGGGATCATCGTCGCCCCAGCAGGCCAGCGTATTGTCGCTGCGCAGCCCGCAAGTGTGATTCGTACCAGCGCTCACCTGGAGGAAACTACCCGCCGGCGGCGATGCCTGTCCGAGTCCGTTATCACCCCAACAGGCGACAGAACCAGTATCGTTCAATGCACATGTGTGCATGTCACCACTGTTAATTTGCGTAAAAGATCCCGTTGGGGGCGTTGCTTGGCCATCGGTGCGGTCGCCCCAGCAACCGATCGTACCGTTGCTGCGCAGGATGCAAGTGTGATAACTGCCCGCACTCACTGCCGCTGTTACATTAGTCACTTCGGGCTGCAATTCGGCTGCCTGCGCTCGATTGGGTGACTGGCCACTCAGCAACAATGCCCACAGGGCCAGACTGATGACAAATAAGCGTGGCCTGTTCAAGCTGATAGCTGCGAACTGCAAAATTGAAAGCGCCATTGATTGCCCCTGTAAGGCGTAAACGGAGTTGAGATGTAGATGTAGCGTGCTGGAGAATTAAAAATAGCTGTTCTTACAACGTAATCAATATATGGGATCGAATATACGTTATCCCAGGCTGGCTCGTCAATTTGTAAGTAAGGCACGCTAAGTTTCTGGCCGTGTCCATCGTTATGCGCCACTACCAGTTTTTTAAAGCTGCAGAGGTAGCCATGTGCTGGCATGATACCGACGTCTCACCCAATTGGTTAATAAGCCCAAAATGCAGGCAACCCAGTCGGAGGGATGACCGGGTTGCCTGCATTTTAGTAATTGCCTGCGTGACGCCGTGCACAGCGGATGATGTACACGGCGTCATTGAACTACTTGGTTACCACCGGCAAGAACAACTGGTGACCGACCCAGATCTTGACGGATGAAGTGGCGGTAACGCCCTGGCTGTCGGTTACGCTCAGGGTGATCGTATGTTCCCCTGCTTGCAGCGTGTTGGTGGGCAACGAAGCGCCTGCGCCCAGGTCACCTTGCAGATTGCTCGCCCAGTGTAGTTGCTCTTCGGCCAGGCGGCCATCTTCCAAGTCTAGCGCGCTGCCTTGCAGCACAACCAACGC
>JBBRVA010000035.1:0-19261 GCA_038247295.1 Caldilineales bacterium
AGAAAGCCGACATAATCCGATGTCCCCGCCAGGCGGGCGAAGGCGGGCAGCGAAGAACCATCCGGCCCGCTGAGCGCACGGGCCGTGAAGATCGCGCCCAACGGGAAGATCAGCGGCCAGATCAGAAAGGCCATGATCCAACTGGGATAACGGCGGAAGATTGTCCATTCTTTGTGCGCCATGGTCAAGAGAGCGCGCAGTTGCGATGCGAACGACGGCTGGCTGAGCGCCGGTAAAAGTGTAAACGCTTGCATAGATGTATCCTTCTTACGAACAGCAAAAGGCTATCTCACGCAACGCCGCAAAGAGCACAAAGAACGGCAACAGCCCGGGATCGCCGCCATCCCTGGCGGCCTCCGGCGCTGGCCGCCAGGGATGGCGGCGGTCCCGGCGGTAAAACTCATGCCTGAATCGTTACGAATGTCTTTGTTTTTCCTTTGCGTTCTTTGCGGCGTTGCGTGAGATTCTCCTACTTTTACTCGCGCAATTGTTTACCCGTCAGTGCAATAAAGACATCCTCCAAGGTCGGTTCGGCCACTTTCATATGGCGGATACGGCCCGATTTTGCCCCGATCATGTTGATCAGATTGGGCAGGATGCCCCGGCTGTCGGTGGTGTGCAAAGCCACCGACCACGCGCTGTCGGTGCCCAGATAGCGCGTGGCAATGTTTTCCACGGTCGGCAGCATATGCAGGGTGTCGGTCAGCCCCGGGTCGTAATTTTCTACCTCTAGCTGCATTACATCCAGTTGATTGATCGATTTTTTTAGCAACGCTGGCGTCTCCAAGGCGATGATCTTGCCCTGGTCGACAATGCCAATTCGGTCGCAGAGTAAGTCGGCCTCTTCCATGTAGTGGGTGGTCAGGAGTAGAGTGTGGCCCTCGTGCTTAAACTCCAGAATCAACTCGCGCAAGTTACGCGCCGATTGTGGATCTAGACCGATCGTTGGTTCGTCGAGTAAAATGACCGGTGGCCGGGCGAGCAGGGCTTTGGCAATCGCAATCCGCTGCTTCATGCCAGAAGAATAGCGCTCCACCAATTCGTCGCCCCGCTTGGACAAGTCGAGCCGCTCCAGTAGTTCGGTGATGCGCGTTTTGGCGACCGCCGGCGGAATATGGTAGAGGGCAGCGAAGTATTCCAAATTTTCACGTCCGGTCAGCTTCCAGTAGATGCTGCGCTCGCCGGTGAGCACTGCGCCTAGATGTTGGCGCACCAGGCTGGCCTGACGCACAACATCATACCCACCAACCGTCGCGGTGCCGCTCGTCGGTTCGAGCAGGGTGCAGAGCATCTTGATCGTGGTTGTTTTGCCAGCGCCGTTGGGACCCAGTAGACCGAAGATTTCGCCCTGCTTGATCGTGAAGCTGATGTGATCGACCGCGATCTGCTCTTCAACCTTTTGGCCGGCGGGTAGCAATTTGGACCAAAAATTGTTGCCTTCCTTGGGCGTCTTCTTTTGATAGGTTTTGGTGAGCCCTGCCACCACAATCATCGGTCTGTTCATGCGCCGGGACTTTCCAGCATGCCGTTGCGATACTTGAAGCCAGACAAATCTACCCCGACCAAACTCTTGCCGCGCAGATTGGTGCCCCGGAAATCAGCATCGTGTAAATTGGAGCCGGTTAGATCGTGGAGGTTGGCGCCTTCCAGGTTGGCCCCTTCAAAGCGGGCCCCGTGCAATATCGCGCCGCGGAAATTCGTGCCCGACAGATTATCTAAGGGCAAACGTAACCCCGAGCCAGTGCTTTCTGCTTCATCCGTTTCATCCGCTTCTACATCCCAGCGCGACCGCGCCTCCCCTGTCATCTCTATTTCTGGTGTAGAACCTACTGGATTGGCGGGATTTTTATCCACTGTGGATGAGGTTTCGACTGCGGTTATTAACTGTGTCGCCTCTTCCACGGTAATTTTGCCTTCTTCTAGCATTTTCAGAATGTGAAGACGTTCTTCATTCATGGTTGCTCCTCCTTATTATACAAAGGACTTAAATCTGATGCAGACCCACGCTTACGTCGCGTGCAAACCTAAGCGGCTACGTTTCCAAAGTGACGGTGCTCACCGGCTCCTTAGACTTGAAGCCGGCCAAATTCACACCAACAAAACTCTTGCCGCGTAGATCGGCGTTGCGGAAATCGGCATGGTCGAGGTTGGCGCACAGAATAACTGCATCTTGTAAATCGGCACCACGGAAATCGGCGTGGTCGAGGTTGGAAGCAAAAATTCGCGCGCCACGTAGATTGGCACCTTCAAAGTTAGCACTTTCCAAATTCGTACACAACAACCACGCATCCTCAAAGTCACCACCGCGCAAATTGGCCGTGTTTAGGTTGGAGCACAAGATCTTGGCGTTTTGATACAAACCACCGTCGATCTGAGCACCTTCCAGATTTGAGAACAGGAAGGTAAGCAGCGACCAACGTAAGACTATCGGCGAAGGGCCACGCGCTTCCACTGGGCTGGCGACGGGTGTTTGATTGGTGACCGTAATCACCGGTTCGACGCGCTTGACATCTTCGGCGATCGCGGGATTTACTGGGGTATTTACCGTGGCATTTACATCTTCTGACAGCTTGTGATCAACTGCTTCAATTAGCTTGGCCGCTTCGTCAACAGTGATTTTACCCCCTTGCAACATTTTCAAGATTTGCATTCGTTCTTCATTCATGGTTGGCTTCTCCTGTGAAATATACCTAGACATGGGCTATATTACTTCAATTGCGCCAATAACGTTGCCGCTTCGGCTGCGTCAATCTCGCCCCGATCGACCTGGCTCAAAATCGCCTGGCGCTGGGTTTTGATTACCGCTTCGTCGGCATCGGGGATGGATTCGGCTTCGAAACCTAATTCTTTGATCAAGTCATTGAGCTTGCCGCGCACCACCCAATAGGAAATGCCGAGTTCGCGTTCCATTTCCTTGACGTTGCCACGGCTCTTGACAAAGGTTTCTAGAAAATTCATACTATCCGGTGAAAGTTTACAGAACCGGCACGGCTCAAAGTGGCCGAGCACCACGGTGTCGCAAGCTTTGCAGTTTAAGCGGGTCACTTCAAGATCACTACCACACGAGGGACATTTTTCTAATATTTTTCGCATACATTCTTCTCCTTTTTTGTTATTATAGCAACATATTAGAAAATGTCAATAGGAAAAATCAATATATTTGAAAATTAATCAAAATATTTGCATTTCTCTCAATTAACAACCAAATAAAGAGGGCAACTAGGTAATGAATTGAGGCGCGGTTAGAGCAACCAATCTCCTTTATCGCCACGCGCGCAAAGGTTTTGGGGGATCAACTGGATTGCAAGGGGTCAACCCGCCTGCCGGGAAGCTTTGTCGAAGCCCACTGCGTCATCGAAGCAAGCTTCCCGGCAGGTTGCCTTGGCAACCACGGCTCGACTTGGTTCGACAAGCGTTCGACAAGCGTTCGACTGAGCTCATGCCGAAGTCTCACCAAGCGGCCCCCGAGCCTGTCGAAGGGCGCCGAACGTCCTGGGTGCCTGATGAGCCAAGCGCTTACTCCTTCACGCCTCGACGGCGCCCAGTGTCATCAGCGCCGCCCAGCGGGCGGCGCTGATGGCGGTGACACCGCGGATCTGCAGGCCGGCGTAGGGGCCAGGAGGGCGCAAGATCCGCAGGCACTGACCACTTTCGACATCCCACAACCGGATCGTTTGGTCAAAGCTGCTGCTGGCCAAAACAGTCCCATCTGGGCTGAAGGCCACCGATAAGACATATTGGCTGTGGCCGCGTAAGACATGCCGACACTGTTCGCGCTGGACATCCCACAGCCGCACGGTCTGATCCTCGCTGGTGCTGGCAAGCAAGAAGGGCGCGCCATTGGTGGCAGGGCAAAAGGCAAGCCGCCGGATGTTTGAACTGTGGCCGCGCCGCGGATTCAGCCGGCGCGGTGGGATGTCCAGTTGTTCAGCCGCCGGCGTTGCCAGTTGCCAGAGCCAAATCGTGGCATCACTGCCGCCGCTCGCCAGGATTTTACCGTCTGGACTGAAGGCCACAGACGCGAGGTTGCTGTGTTCCTTCAAAACGTGTAGACATTGCCCGCTCGCCACACTTGTGTTGAGCGCAGCCGAAACATCCCACAGCCGCACGGTTTGGTCCGCACTGCCCAACAAAGCGGCTAATGGCTTGCGGTTGTTCGCGGCTTGTCAGCAGCAAAACACTTTGATGTTCGCCGCCGGCCAGGTATTGCAATAGCTGCGCATAGCCTTCATAGCCGGGGCGCATCTCGCCGGCGGCACCGGGTTGTAAAATACTTTCCAGGTTGTCCAGCACCAGCAGACAGCGTTGCTGGCGCAGATAAGTCAAGAGCAGCCGCAGTTGTTCATCCACAGAATCAGGCAGCGTGCTCAAGGTCTGGCGCGCTAGAATTTGCAGCCAATTCTGCACAATTTCAGCCAGGGGCGGGGCATTGAGCAACGAGCGCCAGATCACAACCTCAAAAGTGGGCGCGGCGGCCCTCACCACCGCGGCGGCCAACGTCGTCTTGCCTGCGCCGCCCATCCCCAGCACAGCCACCAGACGGCAGCGTGCCCCCGCTTTTGAACCTAACCAACCTTGTAAACGAGCGATACATTATCTTAATGTATCGCTCGTTTACAAGGTAGACAGGTAGTTGCTTTCCCTGTTTACTTGTCTACCTGTCTACCCAGAATTTACCTGGATATCTATATAGCATATTACTCTTATCCATAACGATCTTTTCCCCAATCCATAACGATAGCAACCGGGTTTCATAATGATCGCATAACGATCAGTCGTTATGCTGTAGACAGTCGTCCAATTAGGACTAACGAATTAATAACTGATGTTACGCAGCCCTGAAATGAATTTCAGGCTTTGCCACACTTATTTGATCATCACGCTTTACTATCACGCTAATGCTGTCCACACCAATGAACGTATCAACGCAACCCAACTCCGGCACTGTGGCCGGTCGCTATCAGTCTTATCTGGTGCGGATGTGGCAAAGCCATCCGCACGCACCGTTGCGGGCCTCGGCGCAAGATGTGCAGACCGGTGAGACTAGACGCTTTGCCGATCTGGCCAGCCTATTTGCCTTTTTGCAAGCGCAGGGCAGCGCAGAACGCCACCAGCCCATAACCCACCCCGCGCCCGATTTGAACAGCGACTGACTTGCCGTAAAACGTTCTCGGATTCAAAAAGGAAATCAACTATGAAACCCCAGTCTTCGCATCACCCTCACCGCCGCTTATGGCTCAGCTTGCTTGCCGCACTCGTGCTGCTGGCAACTGGGCTGAGCAGCGCCATGTGGTGGCCAGGCGTCACCCGCGCCAGCACCCCTGACCCGGTCACAGCGGCCTGGGAAAAAGCCAAAGCGGCTGGTTCCTATGCCTTTACGAGCAACGTCCACCAGAAAACACTCCCCGTAGCGTCGATCAGCAACGTGGGACGCACCAGCCGCAGCGAAGATCTCTACCTGGAAGGGCAGAGCGATCTGCGCGCGGCAAAGTTGGAATTGACGCTCTGGAGTGGCGGTGGCAGTGTGCTCCAGGCCGAGAGCGGCGTCGCTCTGCGCAGCGAGGGGGGCAAGACCTTTGCCCGCCGCGGTGCGGGCGAGTGGGAGGAGGTGGAGAATTTCACCGACAGTATGGCGCCGCAAGGTGATTTCCTGGGCTATTTGGCTGCCATCCGCAACGTAACGAACGGTGGGGCGGAGACGCGCAACGGGGTCAGCTTTACCCGCTACACCTTTGCGATCGACGGCCCCGCCTTTGCTGCCTATATGCACGAGCAACTGGTGGCAACGATGCGCGCCAAAGGCGAGTTACCGGCGAGCGTCCAGTTGGAAGCGCCCGCTTACTACCGCGATATGACTGGCAGCGGTGAGCTATGGGTAGGCGAAGATGGCTTGCCTTTGCGCCAGATCCTGGACCTAAATTTCCCCGAACAGAAAGAGGAGCGTGTGCAGGCGGCGATCACGGTCGATTTTGCTAATTTTGGCACGCCGCAGACAAGCCTGACAACGTATGTACGCACCGGTGATCTGGCGGGGGCGTGGCACGCGCTGGCGAGTCAGTTGCCCGCGCCCGCAGGGCTCCCGACCGGCATCCTCCTCACGCTGACGTTGGAGAGTGCGGCAGCGTTTGTGATCGCCTATCGCCGCGCCCGCCTGGTACAGACGGCGATTGTGGCGGCGGTGATTTTGAGCCAGGTGGCGGGTCCGCTGCTCAATACTTTTACCAACGTCCGCTTCTTCGATGCGCAGACGGCCAAAGCGGCCGCCCAGGAAGAAAAACAAATTGCTAGCGCCGCGCAAAGCAAACTACAAGCCGCGCTGTTGGCTGCGCCGGAATTTGACCCGCATCAGAGCCAGTTGCAGGCGGCAAACAGCGATCAGTCCGCCGTGATCAGTGATGCGTGGGAAGCCAATCTCCAGTCTCTAGTCTCCAATCGGCCCCCGTCGCGCAAGCCACCGACCCAGGCACCGACACCGATCGTGACACCCTGACCGATTTCGTCGAGCTGCGCATTGGCACGAGCGAAGTGATCTCCGACACCGATGATGATGGTCTCAGCGACAATCTCGAAGTCAACGGTTTTAGCTTTGGCGGACAAACGTGGTATACCAATCCGAACGTCACCGACAGCAATGGCGATGGTTTGGCTGATATCCAGGAGTGGGGCCTTGATAACGCCGGGCAGCTGCGCGCGACCCCCTTTGACACCGACGCTGATGGTCTCCCCGATCTGTTTGACCTTGACAACGACAACGACGGTGTGCCGGATCGGATTGACCTGGCACCCATGACCCAAAGCGGGCGGACTTACAGTTCCCCCACCCCCCTGCAATTGACAATCAACCATCTGACGCCAAACCAACCGACCTTTGTCGAGTTTCAGTTGCGACCGCAAGACCCCAAAAATCTCTGGTTCGCCCACAATCTCCTCGACTGGCCCCAAGACAGCGACGGCCAGATGCGTGATGTGGACGGCAAGACCTATGCCGACTATGCCGCCAGCCAAGGCAGAACCGCCGATGCCAACGAAACCAACGGTGACATGAAGCTGATTCCGATGCTGGAGATCTATATCCCCAACAGCGGGTTGAATTTGCCAGCGCAAGCACAGTTGACGCCGTTTAATATTACCGTCAACGACCTCACCGCCGATGGCACCACCAAAGTGGCCTACATCCCGCTTTCCGTGGTCACCGATGATCAAACCGGGGAACGCGTCGCCTTTAGCGGCCAGATGCGTTATCTACCCACGGGCAGTTGGCCCAGCCCGCACGATGTGCGCCTGGTCTGGGTGGTGCAGGGTCTCAGTGATCTGCCCTGCGACCCCGCTGCGGCCGACGCCGCCGCGCAGGGTTGCCAGGCGGATGGCTACATCCACAACCAGCCGACGATGCTGCACAGCTATTATGATAATTGGACACTGACCGGCCTATCGGTGCGCGAAGATCACGGTGCCAGCACCGCAATTGTCTATGAAGACCCCGCCGTCGACGACAACAAGCAGGATGATAAAGCAGTCTGGGGGTTGGCCCATGTGCTCGACCACCACTTCCTCCTTGGGCGCGATGAAAATAATAACGGTCAGCGCGATCTGAAGGTGAGCGATCTGGCGGCCCGCTTTGACCGCGACAACAACCCCAGCGCGGCGCAGCGGTTTGATGTGCCCAACACGTTGCAAGTGGTCACCCATAGCTACACCACCTTTGACGAAGCCGTGGCGGCCACGGCCATGACCGAGACGGTCAAAATTTTGGATACTGTCTTTAAGCCGGTGGTAACGGCCGACAATGCCGTCAAGCCCCTGCTGCTCTTTGCGCAAGAGAACAATATGCGCGCCATCGGGTTGGATCAACTGGTGGGCGCTGAAGGCTATGCCACCCAGGTCAACGATGGTCTATTTTTGGATATGGCACCGGCCGGGCGTGACGCAATTGAAGTGTCGGTCACCGCGGGTCTCAAGTGGATGGCCTATTGTGGCGCCAACGGCAATAGTGTCACCTGGCAGCCCTGTAGCAGCGATGAGTATGCCGCCTCCTTCGAGCAACGCTATGCCAATGTCAACCCCGAGCCAAGCGATACCAGCCCCGACCAGGTGGCGGGCCGCATGGTCTTTGCATTGATGTACTACTTCGGGCTGACGGCGGGCTATGCCGCCCAGGTGCAGGAAGGCCCCACCATTCTTTCCAGCCGCTATTCGCTGGAAGGCGAAAACGAGACAGCCGCGCGCGTCCGCGCGGCGCTCAACGCGCAAAGCTTTGTACCAATGTTGGCGCTGCAGAACTATCAACGTCTATTTCTGGCGGCCAGGGTGAGTGTTGAAAAAGGCCGTTTCCTGGATGCACTAGCGGGTGCGCTCAAACAATTGGGTAGGACCTACAAACAAGTACAATTGGCTGAAGCGGCGCTAAACACAGGTAATGGCCCCGTCGCGCTGGAAAAGTTGGACCAAGTCTCAAAATTCTATATCAGAACCGCGCGCTATGCCGCTTTTGGCGTAGCCGGCGGTGTGATGATGGCGATTACCCTAGCGCTGAGCTTAAGCCCTGATCTAAATTTGACCGCCCGTGCCACGCTTGGCGCCTTGGGTGCCAGCGTCGCAATTTTGACCACGGTTGTTTTACCGGCGTTGCAGGTGACGGCCATCTACAGAATTCAGGCAGAAAATGCCAAGAGCTTAGAGAAGCCGCCGCCTTCGCTCAGTAAGATCCTAAAGGCTTCCCTGCTGGAGAAATTATATGTGAAAGTATTCACGGGGGTAGGCTTGGCGTTGTCCGTCGCGCTGATCTGGGGCTTCTTCATCTATGGTGCAGCCACGAGCGGCTATGGCGCAGGCAGCCCGGCCCTCAACAAAGCCTTCTTTGAAGCCGTCGCCGCCACATTGATCGCGGTCTTATTGGCCGTGCTCAACGCCACCATCATCGGGGCGATCCTCGTTGCCATCGTTGCCGTGATCGACTTTATCCTCACCCTGATCTGCGAGTTGGGGGTCGACGAATTACGCAATGCCCCCGGCCTGGGCGGGGCTTGTTTCACCGTGACCACGGCTGCGACCAAAGTGTTGGCCTATTTCCTCTACAACTACGAGCCAATGATCGATATGAGTCGCTCCGACCTGATGGTGACTAGCGCGCCGACGGTCAACCTGGACACACCCAATCTGGGCTATGTGCCAGGCAACACGCTCAATGTCACGCTGCCCGTCACAACGACGGTGGTCCACAAAAATCCCGACCCAGCCAATGGTATTTATATCAACGGCTACCTCTATCTTTTCTCGCCCGACAACATCCGCTCGAACACTTTCCAATATGCGCTCAGCCGCACTGGCGGTGTCAGCCTGCCCGTCGACCGTGGCCAGATGCCGGGCGCATGGCAGAATGTGCGCGAAGACCACAAATATGTGCTGACGCCGATGTACCGCGGCGAGGCCAACACTACCCCGCCAACACTAAGCGGGCTACCATTGACCCAAGGCATCAACCAAACTGTGCCCTTCAGCCTGACGATGAGTTATGCTACCCCGGCCTATGAATGTTTCTTGATGTGGATTCCGGGTACGCCGATCTTCTTCCCAGTCTGTTATGTGCGTGAATTCGAGGGCAGCAACGACATTCCGATCAACGCCCTCGTCTATGATGTCTTCCCGCCCACGCTAGCCGAGTTCCTGGTGCTAGGCCCCAAGGCCGACGGTGGCCGCGGCCAAAGCTGGGACGCACGCTTCGGCGCGCTGCGCGATGCCGACGGCGATGGCTTGCAGGGAGCCGCCTACAATGGCCTGGACCCCAACGACAATACGTGGGACGCCGACGCCGATGGGCTGAGCGACCGCTTCGAACTGGAGCGGGGCGCGGCCGGTGTGCCCTACTCGCCCATCCAACGCGATAGCGACGGTGATGGTTTAACCGATCGCCAAGAGGCGCAGATCGGCACGGATCCGGCGATCAACGACACCGACAACGATGGTCTGCGCGATGGCGACGAAGTGCGCCACCTGCGCTACGACAGCAACGGCAACCCGACCAGCACCTGGGAAGGTGGCTGGCAGGTGATCATCAACAGCAGCCCCGCCAAGACGATCTGGGTCGCTTCCGACCCCTTCAACGCCGACGGCGACGCCGATGGCATCAGCGATCTGGCGGAGCGGCAACTGGCGACGGGCAACCCAGCCCAACGCGTCGATGGGCAGAATATACCCTACCACCCGAACGTAGCCAACACACCGCCGCTGGCTGTTTTCGCGACCACCAATGACATCGACGGATACCTGCGTCCCGGGCAAAGTTTCCGCTATACCACCACCGTGGTTGCCAACACAGACGTAGCACCTGGCGTGCTCAACATTACCGCGCCCACTGTGGTGGGCGGCTCACCCACGCCTTTGGCCCTCAACTTTAGCGGCAGCCCGACGGCGACGCAAGCCACCCAGTTTACCGTGGCGAGCAATGTTGGTACGCAAGCCTTCTCCTTGCTCAGCACCGTCAACACGCGCCTATCCAACACAGGGGCCGCAGAGTGGGTGTGGAGCACGCCGACTACCGAAGCGGGTTTGGGCAGTTTCAGCGGCAGATTGGCCCGCTTTATCGCCGCGGCGCCGGCGCCTGATCGCCCAGATACCTATCGCCTGGCGGGCCTGGCCGCCACCCAATCCAGTCTAGACGGCGGCCCAGGCGACGTCTGGGGCTTTAATGTGCCCAGTGGCGTGCCTGTTTTGCTCGATACAGACACCGTCGGGGCCACGACCACACGTGGCAGCACTCCACCGGCGCGTGCCTGTAATGCAAGCAACGTCTGCTTGGCCGTCTGGGAAGAACGACCGGCTGGGGCCGGCGTCAACTCGGACCTGCTCGGCGTCCTGATCCAGCCCAATGGTACGGTCACGACCGCCGCGTTTACGATCGCATCGGGCACGGCGGATACATCTGGGCATTCGAATGCAAAAGTCGCCAGCGATGGCGTCAACTTCTTGGTCGCTTGGCAACGGCTCACGGTCGCGCAAGATGATCAGTATGGGTATATCTTCCAGACCAACCTGATGACCCGCCTCTATAACGGTCAGGGCACACCGGTAACGGCTATCACCACCTTACCCAGCGAACTAGTGGAGACCAAGGCAACAAACATCGATTCTTTGAGCGGGCTCAATGGCGCGCGCTATATGCTCAATCAACTCGACCTGGACTGGCTTGGTGATCGCTATCGTCTGACGCGCTGGTTTAATAGCAATGCGGTTCAGCCAGCCGATGTGATTGTCAGCGAGAATGGACTTATCACGAGCAAGCAACGGGTCAGTTGGCGCGACGTTAACGCTGCTGGTGCGCTGATCGCGGGCAGCAAAGTGGTACCAGATGTGGTCATAGCGGGCATTCCAACCGATGTGAGCTTAACCTATCACCCCGTCGCCAATCAGGTCTTGTTGGTGGTCGCCGGTTTTGATCTTGCCTTCGCCCAAAATCTGGTGGCGGCCCGCACCTTTGCGAGGACAGGCACCCAGACCGTGCGCGCGGCCACGGTCAGCGTTGACACCACCAGCAACGTCGAGGCGGTCTACTATCCTTCCGTGCAACAGTATTTGATCGGTTGGACAGCAGCCAGCAACAATACGCGCTTCACGTACAAACTCTACGATCTCAGTCTGAACGAGGTGATTTTGCCAACCGCGCAACAACCAATCACCTGGCCAACGGCGGTCAATACGCAGGTCGGCGCAGCCCTGGCTTGCCCGGCCATATCCGCGCAGCCAGTTATCGATCTGCGCTTTGAAGATCTGCCCGGCACCTCGTTCTTTGAGGAAGATTCCGGCTATGGCAACTATGTCTACTGCGACGACGGCGCTTGTCCAGCAGCCGGCATCAGCGGTGCCCCCAATGCGCCGCTCTCCGACTACGGGGTGCAATTCGACGGGGTGAATGATCGCCTGTTCATCAACAGAAGCCTCGCCGACAGCTTCACCGTGGCGCTCTGGGTCAAATCGGCACCAGGCGCAAACGAAGATACTTTCCTGGTCGACCAAGGCGCCGAGGTGGCCAATGGTTGGACCTTCTACTTGGGCGCGGGCGCGCTCCATTTGTTAATTGGCACCAATCAATATCTGGACAGCTTCAGCCCGCGCATTGATGATAACCAGTGGCACTTTGTCGCGAGCACGCGCAACCGCGCAACCGGCGCGGTCGCCCTCTATGTAGACGGTGCCCAAGTCGCCAGTGGTACGGCCACCACCAATGCACTCAACGCCGTCGCCGACCTGCGCATCGGTGGCGATCGCAACGGCGCGCGCTCCTTCAAAGGGGCCATCGACCACCTGCAAATCTTCCCGGTTGCCATGCCCCAGAGTACGATTCAGGCGCTCTATAACCGCACGTTGCAATCCTATTGTATGGCGGCTGGCGTGGCAGCGAGTGGCAATACTTTCCCCTGGGCGCGCATCAGTTTGCAGCAGCAAGATACGCGCGGCGGCCGCATCAGCGCCAGTGGCAGCCTGCCCTTGATCATAGACGGTCGCGGCCCAGAGACGCGCATCACCTCGGTCTCGGCGGGTGAGATTCTCGGCCCGGATCAAGTTATCGGCGGCGAGGCAACTGATAATCGAGAGTCGGGCGTCGGCAAAGTCGAGGTGAGCGTCGACAATGGGCCGTGGCTGGCGGCGACGGGCGCTGAAGCGTGGAGCTTCTCGCTGGCCGGCTATACGGGTGACATCACGCTACGGGCGCGGGCGACTGATCAGGTTGGCAATGTGGGCAACCCATTTGTGCTGCCGCTGCGCATCAACACAACCGGCCCGAACGTGACCATTGATCCCATTCCAGGCACGCTCAAGCCGACCAAGAATACCGCCGGGCAGTGGCAGGTGAGAGTGCGGGGGCGCGCCGAAGATCAATTAGCACGCACCAAAGCTGGCTCCGTCGTGGTACAGTTGACCCAGCAGAGCGGCGTTGGCGTGGCGCAGAGCCAGCAGATTGCCAGCGGCGAATGGGATATTAACTATCTGCTCGACGCCAGCCTCTACGACCCGACCGGCAGTTACACCATAACGGTACGCGCCGAGGACAACGTTGGCAACCCCAGCAACATCGCCACAGGCGTGGTGCGGCTAGATGCCAACGGCCCGGTCGCCAATCTCAACCCGATCGACACCGCCCGCGAGCTGATCACGCAGACGCTCACGATTGGTGGCGTTGTCAGCGACACTAACAGCATTGCCGGCATCGACCGGCTGGAGATTGCCTTCACACCCATCGAGCAGGTGGCGGCGCTGCCGGGCGACAGCACCAGCACCGCAGCCGAGGCGCTGCTCAACCGCACTTGGCGCGCAGTCACATTGGCGCAGCGCGGTGCCGGGATCACCACCACCAACTGGAGTTTCCCGATTCCCGCCGATCTGGAAAACAGCTATCAGATCGACCTACGCGGCACCGATATGCTGGGCAATATCAGCATCACGGCCAGCATCTGGCGCGGTATCATCGACACGACCAACCCGCGCGTCGTGATGACGGCGGCAGCGAGCGGTGCCAGCTACTTCGACGTGGCCAGCAACCAACCGTTGTACGAAATCCGCTTTGTCTGTGGCGCTCAGGATCGTAACCTGGATGAGACCGGCTTCACTTGCCCTGGCGAAGGCTTGGCCGAGCCGGTGCGCACCTTTGCCAACCAGCCAGTTTTACAGAATCTCTTCCCCGACCTGACCATCCGCCGCGGGTTGGCGATCTCTTACACGCGCTGGTTGCCGACCACGACACCCGCGGCGACGATGAGCGCGTGTGACAGCTTTGGCCGCTGCGCCCAGGCTTCGACGGCTTCGACAGGCTCAGCCGCCGGTACGACAGTGACGACGGCGGCTGAGCCACCGACATCGGCGGCTGAGCCTGTCGAAGCCGCCGCGGCACCGACTGTGCCTCAAGCCATGATTGTCAACCCAACGACGGACAGCTTTGTCGCCGCCAGTACGGTGATGAGTGTGACCGTCGCCGCCGAAGCGGGGGCCGGGCTGAAGGATGTAACGATTAGCCTGGACAACACGATCGTGCAAACGCTGAGTTTTGCCCAGGCTGAAAATGTGACCCGTGTGCTGCGCACGGTCAGCATGCCGGTGGCCAACGAAGGTCTGCACACCCTGGTCGCCCAGGCCACGGCGTGGGACAACGCCAGCCAGACGACGCTCTCGCCGGTCGTCTTCACGCTCGATACGGCGGCTCCAACCGTGACCATCGACGCCAGTACCCTGACCCTGGCCGACACCTGGCAACCGGAAAGCGGCGTTCTGCGCTTCAATGGCACCGCCAGCGACAGCGTCGGACTGGCCACGGTGCAGATTCGCGAGGCGGGTGCCCCTGGGGCGAACAGCTTTGCCGACGCCACCTTTGGCAGCGGCACTTGGCGCGTGGCCTTGCCCGTGCCCGACCCCGAAGGCCGCACGCTCAATATCACCGTGCGCGCCATCGACCGCGCTGGACGAATCAGCGAGACGACGCAAAATATCAGCACCGACCTCTCGGCCGCCGATGCGCCGGATACGAGTATCAGCAGCGGGCCAGCCAATCCCAGCAGCGACAATTTCGCCACCTTTGCCTTTGCGGGCAGTGCGAGTGCCGTCGCCTTCGACTGCCAGCTCGACGACGGGGTCTACACGCCGTGCGCCAGCCCGACGAGTTATAACGACTTGAGCAAAGGCAGCCACACCTTGCGCGTGCGCGCCATCGACAGCCGCGGCTTGGCCGACCTGTCGCCCGCCGAGCAGACGTGGACGGTCAACGCCAGTGCGCTGGATGTGAACATGACCAGCACGCCGAGCAACACGCCCGTTGGACCCACCGATACACCAACGAATACACCGGTCGTGCCAACCAACACACCGGTTGGACCCACCAACACGCCGACCAACACACCCGTCGTGCCAACCGATACGCCGACGAACACGCCCGTTGGACCGACCGCCATACCGACCGCCACACCGGTCGGCGTGGCCGCAATTGTGCTCAGTTCGGCCAAGAACGGCACCGCCCGCGGGCTCAGCTATCGGGATGAGGACATTATTCAATACAATCCAGCCAGCGGGCAGTGGACACTGGTCTTCGATGGCTCGGATGTCGGGTTGGGCGATGAGGATGTGGACGCCTTCGCCTTCCACCAAGGCGTGCTCCTGCTCAGTGTGGACGACGACTTCAAGCTGGCGGCGAACTACACGCTCAACAACCAAACCCTCAAGGTCGAGGCTGCCGACATCCTCGCCTTCGTCCCCACCCAGTTGGGTAACACCACGCAAGGCAAGTTCCAACCCTACCTGCAAGGCGATAGTGTGGGTCTGGACAGCAGCGGCGAAAATATCGACGCCATCACCTTTGACGCACAGGGCAACCTGTTGGTCAGCGTCACCGGTGGCTTCAAAGCCGGCGGGGTTAAGGGTGATGACGAAGACCTCTTCGCCTTTGACACCACCACCCACACCTGGTCGCTCTATTTTGATGGCTCGCGCGTCGGCCTGACCCAGAGCGGCGAAGATGTGCGCGCCGCCTGGGCCGACCCCACCACCCACCACCTCTACCTCAGCACCCGCGACGACTATCGCGTGACCGGCACCAGCGGCAGCGAGGACGATATCTTTGTCTGCACCTACACGGCGCTGGGCGCGGACACGGCTTGCACGTTTGCGCCGTTTTTCGACGGCAAAGCCTTCGGCTTCAAGGAAGCCATCGATGGCATTTTCATCGGCACGGTGCCCTTGCCGGTCACCGCTACCGCCGCCGCCGCCGACCCAGACGACACCCTCGCCTATCCCGGCGATGATGCCGACACCCCAGACGAACTCGATGGCAACGAGACCGATGCCGAGGAGGCGCTCACCGTCCACCTCTTCCTGCCACTCGTCACCCGCTGAACGGGGCGATGAGGGATGACTTGCTCTCCTGCATTAGCTAATCTCTAATCCCTGACAAGTCCAGGCAACACAGCAGGCGGGGTCAATATGACCCCGCCCTCTGTGTTGCCTGTCATGAGACACGCTCTTCCGGGCAGGATAGTGCCCGCCGCCCGCCATGGGCGTAGCAAACTACCTACCAGGAAGAACCTACGTTGATTGGTGGTCCACCGCCTGCCGGGAAGGGTTGTTCGGATCACTTTTTCACCCCAGAGCCAAGGCGGGTTGACCGCATCAGATCCGGCTGAGCCAGATTTACCTGTTCTCTATCTCCCATTACAATCACAAATACAATTTATACCGGCACTTCTGACGCTCGCCCTCACGATACATATCGGTATTTTCCGGCAGATCGACAATCTCGACAAACTCAAAGCCAGCCAGTTCGCAGGTGCGTCGCGAGGCAAGGTTGTCTGGATTGCAAGTAATCCAAAGCGGGTTTAACCCATGGCTGCGCGCCAGATCCAATAGCAGACGCACACTGCGCGCCGCGTAATGATGACCCCGATAGGGTGGCCAAACATGATAGCCGATATGGCCGCCATAGAGCAGAATATGTGGTGTATTACCAATGCGCAAATCGATGCCGCCTAATTCCTGATAGCGATTGGTGGCCATCATCTTGAAGCGATAGGTTGGCACATAATTGAGGGCAGGGTTGCCGGGTTCCTTCGCCGCTACGATCAATTCCAAATCGTCATCTACAAGGCGACCTGGGGTTTGAAAATTGAACATAGATTTCCTTGTTTGGTTACCTGCATTTAAACAATAAAGGCACGATGATAAACGTATGCAGCCACATATAAAATCATCGGTAGGCAGTTTACCATATTTTTTGCCCTAAAAATGTACTTTTATTCCATAACTTATGGTACGGGGCTAGGGTTACGCGATTAAGGAAAGCTCCGTTTTCAGTATTCTTATCGATCATAGGTTTCAAAAGGTAGTTTGCACACGCGTCACTCATTGTGTATAATATTTGATTCAAGCGCTAAATGTCTACCACCGTATTACCCACTTGAAAGATCGATAAGGTTTCGTGTATAATCGTGCAGAATTGCACAATCAAAAACTTTGTGTGAGCATGTGCCAAAATGCGACTTATTTTTGTACCGTTTGATTTGCAATCAGCCTAATTAATGAATGCAAGCGGACAACGAGTGCAAGCAGAGTAGCATTCCCTCCCTACTCATGCAAGGGGCAGCATCCCAATCGGTTGGATGAGAAAGTAGCGCAACGACGCGCGGATAGCGGCATCCCCTTTTCCATCCGACTCTTGATTCCCAAGCCATGCAGACTGTTTTGCCAACAACGCCAGTTGGTCAACCACTCGGCCTATCACAACTTTGTTGGCCCTGCACAGATCAGGTAGCTGGTCCGCAGCTTGTTACCACTACCCCATATTGTGCATTATACACTTTTTATTTGCTTTACCAAGCTAAACGGATTTTACGGCTTACTTATCAACTTTTGTAACTTGATATTTACAATCCGTAACATTTATAAGCCGCTAATGATTGTTCATTGACAATCACCTTTCCAACTTAGCTCTGTTTGAAAATGTCAATTTAGAATGTCAGTTTTGCTCAATGCCATTTTTAAACAAGTGCCAGGTTCATTCGTTCGCTTGAGGAGAATCATATCATGAAAAGCGATCCCGGACATGCGATCATTGCTGCGCCGCCGAAGCAAGGGCTGTACGATCCAGCTTTCGAGCGAGATGCATGTGGTGTTGGTTTCGTGGTTAATATTAAAGGCGAAAAGTCGCATGCGATCGTTCGCCAGGCGTTGACGGTGCTGGTTAATCTCAATCACCGCGGCGCTTGTGGCTGTGAAGTCAATACCGGCGATGGCGCCGGCATCCTTTTGCAAATGCCCGACAAATTTTTTCGTCAGGTTTTGGCCAGCAGCGATATCCAGTTGCCAGCGATTGGCGCATACGGTGTCGGCATGGTCTATCTGCCCAAGAATGCGGCCGCCCGCCAGACGTTTGAGCAACAATTTGAAACCATTGTGCGTGAAGAAGGCCAAACGGTGCTGGGTTGGCGTACGGTGCCAACCGACAATTCATCCTTGGGCGAAACTGCTAAATCCGGCGAACCCTTTATCCGCCAGATTTTCATTGGTCGCAACGACGCTGCCTTAATTGGCAGTGATGATCTCGCCTTTGAACGCAAGCTTTACGTCATTCGCAAGCGCGCCGAGCAGGCGATTCGTTATGGGACTGCGCCCGATCGGGATGGCTTCTACGTGGCCAGTCTCTCCGCTCGCACCATTATTTACAAAGGTATGTTGCTGGCCGAGCAAGTTGATGCTTACTATCCCGACTTGGAAGATCCGAGTGTCGAAGCAGCCATTGCCGTGGTTCACTCACGTTTTAGCACCAATACCTTTCCCAGTTGGGAGCGCGCCCACCCCTACCGTTACATCATCCACAACGGTGAGATCAACACGCTGCGCGGCAATGAAAACTGGATGTACGCCCGCCAATCTGTGATCGAATCTGACCTTTTTGGCGTTGATTTGAAAAAGATTACCACCCAAATTGTCGACCCAGATGGCAGTGACAGCGCCAAATTTGACAATACATTGGAGTTTTTACACCTGGCCGGCCGCTCTTTGCCGCATGTTGTTATGATGATGATCCCCGAGCCGTGGTCCAATCACGAGAGCATGAGCGACGAGAAGAAGGCTTTCTATGAATACCATAGCACGCTGATGGAGCCCTGGGACGGTCCTGCCTCAATCGCCTTTACCGATGGCAGCATCGTCGGCGCCGTGCTCGACCGCAATGGGCTGCGCCCATCGCGGTATTATGTTACCAAAGATGACATGGTCGTGATGGCATCCGAAGTTGGCGTGCTCGACATTCCAGCCGAGCGTGTGCTGTACAAACGGCGTCTAGAGCCAGGGCGCATGTTCTTGGTTGATACACTTCAGGGGCGTATCATCGCCGACGAAGAGCTGAAGACCAGCATGGCGCGTGCCCATCCGTACCGGGAATGGCTCAACCAACATTTGAAGACGCTGGCCGAATTGCCCGCCGGCCCGGCGCTGGAAAAAACCGATTGTGGCACGTTGCTGCAACGCCAACATGCCTTCGGCTACACCTTTGAAACCCAACGATTTTTGATGACGCCGATGGCCAAGAATGGGGTCGAAGCGCTGGGCGCGATGGGTGATGACACACCGATTGCGGTGCTGTCGGATCAAGCGCAGCTGCTCTACAACTATTTCCGCCAACTCTTTGCCCAAGTCACCAATCCACCCCTTGATGCCATTCGCGAGGAACTGGTGACGGCATCGGATGTGATGATGGGCACCGAACAGAACATCGTCGAGACCAAGCCCG
>JBBRVA010000036.1:0-19215 GCA_038247295.1 Caldilineales bacterium
ACGGTCTGTTAATGGTGCGAATCAGATCCCGTTAGATAGTACAATTGTCGGTGGGCATGCGGCTGACCCAGGTGAGTACCCTTGGCAAGTCTTGTTGGCCCAAGGGTGTGGCGGATCGCTGATTCATTCAGAATGGGTGCTGACGGCTGCGCATTGTGTGCTCAGCAATGGCGCCCTGATGACCGATTTTGATCTCTACTTTGGGGTTCACAATCTCAAACAGATCGACAACTTTGTACAAACCAGCAGCCCAGCATTGGTGATCCTACATCCAGACTATGACGATAACTCGCATGACAATGATCTAGCATTGGTCAAACTGACGCGACCAGTCATATTAACTGATCGTGTTAGCATCGTGACACTTGCCACCAGCCCCACAGATGACAGTTTATGGATGGCAGGCACGGTCTCCACGGTCACCGGTTGGGGCGCGCTTTCTGAAAGTGGTACGTCGCCAGATATTTTGCAAGAAGTGCAAGTACCAATTGTTGCACATGAAGATTGCAACACCGCCTACTGGGGCGGTATCACAGACAATATGCTCTGTGCGGGATATGTGGAGGGAGGCAAAGATGCTTGCTACGGCGACAGTGGTGGACCTTTGATCGCGCTGGACGCTGATGGCAAATGGAAACAGACCGGGATTGTGAGCTTTGGCGTAGGCTGTGCGCAACCCTACTACTACGGTGTCTACACCCACGTTGCCAAGTATACCGATTGGATTAACACCCAGATTTATGGCGTTGCAGGGCTCCCCAGCGCCACACCAACACAAACCCCGACGGCAACGAAGACAGCAACCCCAATCCCCACGTCAACCGCGACTTCCCAACCAACGTCGACACCCGTAGCGACCGCCACAACACAGGCAACGCCGTCGAGCATTTTGTTGCAAGTGGAAAGCGGCGCGGCCAACATCGCTTTAGATTGGAATCTCACCGAACCGCTTGTCGTCAATAAATACCGCGTGACACGCAACCTGATCCTATCCGAACCCGCGGCGTTGGGAGATTATTTGCTCGATCCCTATTACATAGATTACATCACCAGCAATGATCCAGTGGGCAAAAATCAGGCCAGCGGCGAAACTTATTGCTATCAAGTAGAAGCCTTGAATGGACAAAACATTCGCCTGTCGACTTCCAACGTGGCCTGCGCCAAGATTGGCGTCCTGACATTATGGGCGCCCAATACAACTGGCAAAGCGGGTGATAGTGTGACTGTGCCGGTCAACATTCGTAATGCATCTGGGCTACAGCTTAGTGATAGTGATATCTGGCTAGGCTTTGATCCAGCCATACTCCAGTTCGAAGGGGTGGCATCTACGCCCCTCAGCGTGGGTTATGACTGGACGGTGGATACAACCGTGCCGGGTCGCCTACGCATCGGTGCCGTTCCCCACGATCCCGTGAATCCCGCAATCTTACATGGCGCGGGACCACTCTTTGCGCTGACTTTTCGGCTGGTCGGCGTGACCGGGCAACAGAGCGGGCTAGACTTGATCGAGCAAGTTCCACCTTTGACGGACGGTTCCGCATTGACACGCTGGCAGATAGCTGAGGCGCCGTTGCTCAAACTTGAGGATGGCAAGATTAGCATTGAAGCGCAGCCCACCTATTTTGCCGGCGATGGCGACGGCGATGGCGCGCTAACCGCTGCCGATGTGGAACAGACCCAGCGCATGGTAGTAAAGGCGCAATCGGTGAGCGAAGCGCAATTTAATGCTGGGAATGTGAATGGCAATCAGAACATCGATGCTGGTGACGCGGGGTTGATTGCGTACCGGGTTGCCCACAATCAATGGCCACCGTTGCCATTGGTACGCAGTTCTATGCTAAACAGCAGCGGACCGCAGGCGGAGGCCGCCGCAGCCAGCACAGTGCTCCAACTCGATGCGCCGATCGTGGCCCCCGGCGGGCTAGCGACGGTTACGCTGCGCGCGCAGGGCTTACAGGAATTCACCGCGGGGGAATTTATGCTCATTTATGATGCGACCGCGGTGGCGGAAGTGGTACGCGTGCAAAGTGCAATTCCAGACGCCGTCAGCCAATTCACCGTCGAGAAAGTTGGCTTACTACGTCTAAGCCTAGCGACGACTACGCCCGTAAACAGTCAGCAGGTGCTTCAGACGATTACGTTCCAACTGCGCAGCGATGCACCGCTTGGACCGCATACGCTACATCTGGCCGCCGCCACCCTTTATGATAGCAACGGTCGCGACTTTGTGCGATCTTTTGCCCAGCATACAATTACGCGCCAAGATGGCACGATCCAAGTGCAAGTTCCAGCCAAGACCGTTTACCTGCCTGTAATTTTAGGCCAGTAAGGCGACAGGGAAACAGGAAAACAGGTGTCACCTACTTATTTCCCTGTCTCCCTATTTCCCTGTTTCCCCTACTCTAATCAATCATAATGGCCGGGATGTTGGCGTCCTGGATCAAGCTATTTAGCCCTTCCAGTTCGCTGTCCAGCACATCCTGCAATTGGCTCAACTGCACATCAATCTGGTCCGAGTATTGAGCGGCCAGGTCGTGCGCCTGTTGGGTCGGCGCGCGATCAGCGCTGCCAGCAATGCTGATCAGTGAAGCCAGTTTCGTATTCAGGCGGACACGCACGTTGAGGCCAAAGGTATCATCATGCAGGCCAGGTACAATCAAGGCATCTTCAATTGCGTCGAGCTTAGCAACAAGGGCATTGGTCGCATCGACAATCGTCGCACCGTTGCTCTTCTTGGCCATGCGCGTCCCCCAGCCCTTAGCTTGCGCTGCTACATCGCGCAAGAGATTGATCCCCTTATGCGCATCAGAGAGCTTATCGCGAATGCGCAGCAGCAAAGCTAGTTGCGCTTCCAGATCGGCTTGTGAAGTTGTGACCCGCAAATCGTTGACGACCTCAAACGTAGCGGTACGTGTTTGATCGCCAACGGTTAACTGCACTTGGTACGTACCGGGCGTTACCAATGGACCAATCAAGCTTTCGCCAGCAGTCTTGTTGCCCGGAACCTTGGTGGCGCCAGGATAGCGCATGTCCCATACAAAGCGATTGACGCCGACCTTGGTTGGCAGCCAAGGGCCAGGATCGAGCGCTTTTTCCTTGTCGTCTTTCTTGTCGTAATCCGCTGGTTTGGGCGTAAATTCACGGATCAGCTTGTCGTTCGCATCCAGAAAAGCAAGCTTGAGCTTTGTATTATCCGCCGGTGCTTCGGCCAGGTAAAAGTTGATCAGCGCACCGCTTGGCGCGCCTTTGCCGCAGTCCAGGTAGGTGGTTTCCATGTGGCCGGTTTCGGTCTTTTTGGTCACCGAGATTGCCGCTTTGCTTAAGCCAACCGAGTAGGATTTGCCTTCACCAGCCCCGAAGAAGGCCGAGAAGAGATCGGGTAATAGACGATAGGTTGTGCGGGGCTGAAAAAGATGGACCGCTTCCGTCTGCCCACTGTTCGCCTGGTGATCGATCAACTGGTAGAGCGGGGTCAGATCGTCCAAAATCCAGAAGGCGCGCCCATGTGTGCCCACAACCAGATCGTTTTCCTTGACCAGCAGATCATAAACAGGTGCGACAGGCAGGTTGCCCTGCCAACGTTGCCAATTGGCGCCATCGTCGAGCGAAAGATAGATGCCCGTCTCGGTGCCGGTGTAAAGTAATCCCTTACGATTGGGGTCAGCACGGATCACACGCGTGTAATCATCGGTAGGGATGCCATCGGTAATTTTCTGCCAGCTCTGCCCATAGTCGTGGGTCTTGTAGAGATAGGGGGCGGGGTCGTCCAGTTTATAGCGCGTCGCTGCCAGATAGAGGGTGGCCGGATCGTGCGGCGAAGGTTCTACGGTGCGGATATAGGTCCACTCCGGCAATTCGGGCGGGGTGACATTTTGCCAGGAATCGCCGCCATCGCGCGAGAGGTAGACCAGGCCGTCATCGCTGCCAGACCAGAAGACGCCAGCTTCATGCGGCGATTCGCGGAAGGTAAAGATCGTGGCATAGTGTTCGGCCCCGCTCGTGTCTTTGGTAATCGGACCGCCCGACGCGCCCAGTTTATTGACATCCGCGCGCGTCAAATCCGGGCTGATCGGCGTCCAATGCATGCCTTCGTCTGTGCTGCGGAAGACCACGTTGCCGGTTGTATAGAGCACATTGGCGTCGTGGGGCGAAAAAAGAATTGGGAAGGTCCAAGGAAAGCGGTATTTTAGCTCTTTGGGGCCAATGCCACCGTACGGTTCCGGCCACACATTAACCAGTTGAATATGGCCAGTGCGATGATCATAACGTTGTAGAGCACCACCACCACCAGGAGAGCTGCCCACTGCGCCCACGTAAACCAGATTCGGATCGTGCGGGTGGACAGCTATATAGCCGCTTTCTCCGGTCCCTGCGGTGTAACAATCACCCCAGGTAATCGCGCCATCATTCGTATTGCTCGGCACACTGACGCTCGAGTTATCTTGCTGCGTGCCGTAGACGCGATAGGGGAATTGGTTATCGACGGTGATATTGTAAAATTGCGCCGTCATCTGATTGTAGATGGTGGAAAAGGTTTCGCCGCCGTTGAAGGAGATACAGGCGCCGCCATCGTTGCCCTGCACCATGCGCTGTGAATTGCGCGGGTCGATCCACAGATCATGGTTGTCGCCATGCGGGGTCGGCACGTTTTCAAAGGTTTTGCCGCCATCCGTCGATTTCCACATGCCCAGGTTGAGCACATAGACGGTGTCCGCATCTAACGGATCAGCGAAAACGTGGCTGTAGTACCAGGGTCGGTAGCGCAAATCGCGCTTGTCGGTCATCTTCTGCCAGGTGATGCCGTAATCGTCGGAACGGAAGAGCGCCCCTTCCACATGTTCTACCAGCGCCCAGACCCGGCCAGCCTTGGCCGGTGACGCGGCCACACCGATTTTGCCCTTGAGCCCCTTGGGCAAGCCCGGATTTTCGCTGATCTCGGTCCAGGTGTCGCCACCATCGGTTGATTTCCAAAGCCCACTGTCTGGACCACCGCTGGAGAGCTCCCAGAAATTGCGGTGGGTTTCCCAAAGCGTAGCATAGAGCACATCGGGGTTATTGGGGTCAAAGGTCAGATCAACTGCGCCGGCCTTATCGCTCTTATACAAGACCCGTTCCCAATGTTTGCCGCCATCTTTGGATCGATAGACGCCGCGCGTTTCGTTGCTGCCAAAGGCATGCCCCAATGCAGCGACAAAGACAATGTCTGGATTTTTGGGGTGAATACGCACTTTGCCAATGTGGCGGGTCTCGGTCAAGCCGATATGTTTCCAGGTCTGGCCGCCATCAACCGACTTGTAAACGCCGTCGCCGTGCGACACATCGATGCGAATTGTGCTTTCGCCCATGCCCACGTAGATCACATTGGGGTCCGAATCGGAAACAGCAATCGCGCCGACAGAAGCAGTCTTAAAGAATCGATCGGAAATATTGGCCCAGGTAACGCCGGCGTCGGTTGTCTTCCAAACCCCACCAGCGCATGCACCAAAGTAGAAGAGGGCTGGGTTACGCGGATCACCGGCAACGGCGACCACACGCCCGCCGCGCGGCGGCCCAATACAACGCCAAGTCATAGCGTTTAACAAATCCTGCGTTACTAGTGCCATCGATTTTTCTCCATTCTTGGCTGGTTAAGATGATGATAGGCGGCAGCTGTGCATTATACAGCCCGCGTAGCATCTGGACAATATAGACAACTATAGCCATTGTTTGTTGATAACGTTTGTTGGTAAAGAAAAAAGGCTGAAGAGGTTTACTGGGCGCGAGCAGGCAATCCAAGTGTATGATGAAGCGCAATATCCGTGTTGTCCATTGCTAGCTGACCAATCACGCGTGTGATCTCTGTCTCCATGACGGTGGCAAGATTATCAGTCATCACAACAGAGTCAGTCAAAATGCCGGCTAGTTGCCCCTCGGGCGTTGCACGAAATACCAAAACACGACTTGGATGGTTAGCACGTGCAAGGTTACTGGTTATCATGGCAATAATAAGCTGCGCCAATCCAGTTTGCAGATTATCTGCCTGCACGACGACAGCAGGACGCGTTTTAGCCGAACGAAGATTAGAGTTGGGAAAAAGGACAAGGACCACATCCCCTCGTCTATATTTGGAGCTTGGCTGTGTCATAGTCATCGTAGACATCCATTTCAGGACGTTCCCAGTCTTCTACAAACGTCTGTAGGCGGGCGCGCAAATCAGCGGTCTGGTCTTCATCAACGCTAAGCGAAATGAGGTCGATCAACTTTGGCACCATAAATGTTACGATGACGTGTGTATCGTCCTGGATGTCTAGTGGAAGTTCGACTAATTGAATTTTACCCTGGCGGTAAATTCCTTCTACCGTTTTTAACATAGTAATCGCTCCTTATACTAACCTCATCTTACCAGAGTCATAGGTGAGTTGCAAATCTTTAACAAACCAGCCATGTGGTAAAATAGAATAAAGTTTAACCAATCACTTTCAACCAGACAGGTACAAAGACACACCATGAAAAAGAAAATCCGCTGGGGTATCTTATCCACGGCCAACATCAACCAAGCATTGATCGACCCGATCCGCCAGTCGGCGCGCAGCGAGTTGGTGGCGGTTGCCAGCCGCGAGCTGGGCAAGGCGGAAGCCTATGCCCACCAACACGCCATTCCTACGGCCTATGGCAGCTACGAAGCGCTGCTGGCCGACCCCAATATCGATGTGATCTATAATCCGTTGCCCAATACGCTGCATGCCGAGTGGACGATTAAAGCCGCCGACGCCGGTAAACACGTGTTGTGCGAAAAGCCCCTGGTCACAACCTTGGCCGAATTTGATCAGGTGGTAGCGGCGAGCCAGCGCAATGGTGTTACCATCTTCGAAGCCTTTATGTATTTGCATCACCCACAAACGCGCCAGGTGCAAACTATGGTCAGCAATGGTGAGTTGGGCAATATTCAACAGATCAACAGTTGGTTCCACTTTTATCTGCCACCCGAACGCGCCACCAATATTCGGCTGAGCGCGGCTTTAGACGGGGGATCGCTGTGGGATGTGGGTGTTTACCCGAATAGCCTGGCGCTGGTCATGGCCCAGGCCGCCGGCGCGGGTGATCTGCCGCAAACCGTCTATGCGAGCAAGATTGTTGGCGAGAGTGGCGTTGATGTAGCCATGCGCGCCCAACTCCACTTTGCCAATGGCTTGGTTGCCCAGATCTCATCTGGCCTGCGCACACCATTTCGCGAGGCGGCGCACATCATCGGCGATCAGGGCGCGGTCCAGATCGTTGAGCCTTGGAAGCCAGGTTTAACCGGTCAGGAAAGCCAATGTTTGATCACCAAAACGCAAGGTAATGCGACCACCGTGATAACAGCTGCGATCAATCCTTATCTATGCGAAGTTATGACAATGGAGCAGTGCATTTTGGACGGCGCCAATCCTATTGTGCCGTTGAGCCTTAGCCGCAATTTCCTACGTAGTGCATTGGCGATTCACGAATCGGCCGCCACAGGGCAACCGGTTGCGCTATAAGGAATACGGGATTAGGGAAACGGGAAACGGTAGATGCGGGTCAGCGTTGTTGTTTCCCGTTTCCCTCATCCCGTATCCCTACATCGATCACTAACCGTTTCCCACTTACCCGTTGCTGGTAACTTCTGCTATAATGCCAACGAATTTCGTCATTGTACTGTAATGGCTATTGCTTGCGCTATGAACTGGAAACCATCTCACCCGGCCTTTAATGCCTTACTGCATGCTTTTATGCAGCAAACTACGCCAGTCTATGTAGTGGGCGGCGTAGTGCGCGACTTTTTGCTCGGGATCGACGGAAAACAGAGCGACCTAGATCTGACTATCGATCAGGCAGCGCTCCCCACCGCGCAACGGGTGGCGGATCGGCTTGGGTGGGCTTTTTATCCCCTGGACACGGCGCGTGATGTGGCGCGGCTGGTCTTTTCCGCCACCAATGGCGAACCGTTGATCTGCGATATTGCCAGCCTGCGCGGTGGTACATTAGAGACAGATCTGCTGGCACGCGATTTTACCATCAATGCGATGGCCTTTGCGCTGGAACGCAATGGTGAGACGCGCTTGATCGATATTTGCAAAGGGCAAGCGGACCTAGCCAATCGCATCGTGCGCCGAGTATCGGCGGCTAGCCTGGCCGAAGACGCCGTGCGGCTTTTGCGGGCCGTGCGCTTTACCCATCAATTGAATTTTACGCTCGACGAAGAAACAACGGTCCAGATCAAACGGCTACAAGGCATCTTGCGCCTAGCCAGCGCGGAACGGGTGCGCGACGAGCTCTGGAAAATCTTGGCCACTGATAAACCGGCGCAAGCCATTGATGATTTACAAAAGTTGGGTTTGCTGGGCTATGTGTTGCCAGAAATTTCTGCGCTGGTGGGCGTTGAACAGTCCTATCCTCACTACCAGGATATCTACCACCACACGCTGCAAGTTGTACAAAACTCCGTCCAGATTCGCAACTGGATCAAGGGACAGCCGGTAACAGAGAAAGGGCCAGCACAGACGGCCTGGCAGCAGGCACTAGAGCCTTTACGTGCACGGCTACGCTATCATTTTGCCCACCCGTTGGCGGTGGGCCATGCCCGCGCCGATTGGCTTGTCTGGCATGCGCTTTTACACGATGTGGGCAAACCGGCCGTCCGCACAGCCGAAAGCCAACCCGGCGGCAGTGTGCGCTATCGTTTTTTGGAACATGAAGCGACGGGCGCCGCGTTGTCGACACAACGCCTCACCCAATTACGGTTTAACCGCCAGGAGGTCGCCTTAGCAGAAGCGGTGGTCCAAGGCCATATGCGCCCTCATCTATTGCACAACGCCTTTGCCGGCCAAACAGTCGGGCGGCGGGCGCGCTACCGTTTCTTTCGCGATGTGGGTGGCAAACAGTTCGAGCATCCGGCAGGCGTAGAGACGGTCTTACTGGCCCTGGCCGATTATTTGGCCATTCACAAAGCAACACCGCCCGACTGGTCAGCCTATCTGCGTCATATGGTCGAACTCTTATCCTTTGCCTTTGCTGAAGACGGTTTGCAGGAAGTTCATCGCCAACCACTGCTAGACGGCCATACCTTAATGACGCAGCTCCATCTTGCGCCGGGGCGTCAGGTAGGACAATTGCTAGCAGCGGTGCTCGAAGCCCAGGCGGCGGGTGAGATTCAGAACCGCGAACAAGCCATAGCCCTTGCCGCGCAACTTGCAGCGGAAAAGATAGCATAATCCCTGATGGCGAAATCTATCTGCCCTTATCTGGGCACAGTAGACCTCGATAATAATCCAGACAATGCTGTCGAGTATCCGAGTTTTGAGAATCACTGTCTCGTGGGTGATAGCCTGGATGCGTTGCTCCTTACCGAGCAGGCAACGCTTTGTCTTGCCGGCAGCCACCGCTATTGTGCACGCTATCAGGCGGCGGCGGCCACCGGCACGCCTGCGCTCAATCCAGCCTTTAGTGCGAGCCGAAGCACCACGCCAGAGGCGGAGCCGGTTGCGCCATCCAACGCGCCAGCGCATGGTTGGCCTGGTTTGCCCATAGACAGCCCAGGCCTGAGCGAGAAAGCCGATCAGCTGCGGCGCCAATGGGGTTGGGTGGGGGCAGGTATCATTTTCTTGAGCATTTTTGCCTGTGGTAGCCTCTTTGCCGCCTATGTAGGCTGGCAGATGGTAACCGGCAATTTTCTGGCTCAATCACCCGCTAGCATCGATACGTTAGCTGATGCCACGACGCCCACGCCCCAACCGGTTTATACGATTATTACAGCCACGAGCCCACCCCAGGCGATCGCGGCTATTACACTGGCGCCGGTGGCCGGCGCGCCCGTAATCACACCAACCTTTGCTTTTCCCCAGGCAGTGACCCCTACGCCAGTGGTGGTCTTGCCACAGGCGGGCGCTGCCCAACCAAGCAATGGGCAAATTGTGGAAGCCACCTTAGTGGACGCCACCTTAGTGCCGACGCTCGACCCGTTGGCGCCACCACCAGCGCCGGTTGATAATGGGCAAACTGAAAATTCAGCCCCCTTCGATGCATCGGCAGAGATTCCGACGCGGCGACCGACACCCATTATCGATCTGCCCACGAGCACACCCGAACAAGTTGTAGAGCCAACCGCCACTTCGACACCCATGCCGACGCCAACGCTGGGTATGCCTGTAGTCCAGTTTGCGCCCTTGGAACAAGCGGTTATGCTCGGTGAATGCACGATCGTGCGTTGGAATGTGATCAATGTACAGGCGGTCTATTATGAAAACCTGCCGGTTAACGGCGTTGGCGAAAAGGAAGAATGCATTGACGATGAACCTGTGATTTACAAATTAGCCGTGGCCTTCCACGATGGCACGAACAAGGTCTTTACAACCACCGTTGTGCCGCTCTTTCCAACACCAACGCTGACGCCGACACCCAGCTTCACGCCCGAGATTATTCCATCACCAACCTGGACGCCCGAGCAACCAACAGGGACGCCGACGCCCAATGTGCGCTATGCCACCAGCTTGGCAGTACAGGCTAGCAATCCGCAAAGCTGCGCCATCGGTGTGCCTTGTACGATTGGCGTGTTAATTACCAATAGCGGGGACACACTGGACAACCAGTCCGTCACGATTGCGCAAGCTGGGCCTTGGTCACCGCAACTCTGCCGCGGCGATGGCGTCTGTTCGGGCGGCACCCTCTCACTAAACGCGATGGGGCCGGGTAACACCGCCTATGTTAATTTTAAACTAGAGATTCCAGCCGACGCCCAACCGCAGACCGTCACCTATGCATTGCGCGCGATCAGCGACGGCTCCGGCGGCGTGGTAATGTCCGAGACAGTCGCTTTCAATATTGAAGTAAAGTAGCCAGTAGGAATTGTAGGTGCGGTTTTTAACCGCACATTCTCGGTTAGACCACCCATGTGCGGTTAAAAACCGCACCTACAATATGCTGATTTGGCTTAATGGCATTGACCGTCTACTACCTAACCCCCAACTATGAGCCTTCCAATTATCTTTGCTGTTATATTATTCCTGATTACAATCAACGGGTTTTACGTTGCCGCCGAATTTTCAGCGGTGAGTGCGCGCCGGGCGCGTCTGGCCCAATTAGCCGATGAAGGCAATCCAACGGCGCAAAGTTTGCTCACGATCTTTGAAGATCCACAAAAGCTAGATCTCTATATTTCCACCTGCCAACTGGGTATCACGATCGCAAGCTTGACGCTTGGCTTTTTCGGCCAGTCGAGCCTGGTCACCTGGTTAGAGCCGCAACTTGCGCGCCTGGGCTCCGGTGCGCAAGTGATTGCACAGTCGGTGGCGGCGACGGTCATTCTGCTCTTACTAACCATGCTCCAAGTGATTCTAGGCGAGTTGATCCCCAAGAATATCGGTCTGCGCTATCCGGAGCGTCTGGCGATCTTAACGGCCGGCCCAATGCGCTGGTCGCGACTACTCTTCCGCCCTTTGATTGCACTGCTCAACGGCAGCGCCCAGGCACTCTTACGGTTGTTGGGTGTACGTGCGATCAGCGAACATGCCCACGTCCACTCGCCAGAAGAGATTATGATGTTGGTGGAAGAGAGCAGCGCGGGCGGCGTTTTGAACAAAGAGGAACGTCGACTGCTAGTAAACACGCTGCAGTTGCGCCATGTCACCGCCCGCCGCGTGATGATCCCACGCAACCGCATGCTAGCCGCGTCAGTAGACCAGCCCATACGCGAAATCTTTGATCTGCTGGCCGATTCCACCTACTCGCGCCTGCCCCTCTACGAAGAGTCGATTGATAAGATTGTAGGCATCGTCCATTTGAAAGACTTGTTGCTGCTGCTACACCAACAAGCCACGAATGCCAATGACCCAGTTGGTGATCAAGCCCGAGCCGTTACCTTGCAAGATATCACCTATCCCGTGCTGTATGTGCCAGATTCGACGCTGATCGAGGATGTCATGGTGCAATTGCAGCGCAATCACCACAACCTGGCTGTTGTGATCGACGAGTACGGCGGCACGGCCGGTATGCTGGCGCTGGAGGATCTGGTCGAGGAAATTATCGGTGAATTTCAAGATGAGTTTGATGCCACGCCACCGGCCGTACACTTGCGCCTCGACGATCGGGTGTACGTACGCGGCGATGTCGATGTCGATCAACTCAATGAATTATTGGGCAATCACCTGCCATCGGATGCGGCAAACACGATCGGGGGCTTGATGATCAGCCAGTTGGGGCACGTACCTGGCGAGGGCGAAGAGGTACAAATTAAGGATATTATTATTCGCATTGAAAAAATGGACCAAAACAGTGTCACCGAAGTGAGTATTGCCATGTCACCCGAGCAGGTAATGCATCTGCAGGAGATTGGATTATGAGCGACGCCTTTCTGCCTCTGCTCATTATTGGCGGCTTGATTCTGATCAACGGTATCTTTGTAGCCGCCGAATTTGCGGTGGCCGGCGCCAATTATACTCGGATTGCGCAGGGTGCCGAACACAGTTCGCTTGGGGCACAGCGGGTGATGGCGATTTTGCGCAATCCGACGCGCTTGAATCGCTATTTGTCTACTGCGCAGATAGGCATCACGGTTGCCAGCTTGGGTTTGGGTATGTATGGTGAACATGCGATCGCAGACCTGTTCTACAAAGGACTTGAGCACCTGGGCTGGCTGGGCGTCGCGGCCGCCCACACGATCGCAACCGTGCTCGCCGTCATCATGCTGACCAGCCTCCACGTGGTGATCGGTGAAATGGCACCCAAGTCGCTCGCCTTGCAAAGCGCCGATACCACGGCGGTACAACTCTCTGGTTTTATGAAGTTGACCGAAAGCCTTTTTCGCCCCCTAACGTTCGTGCTCACTTGGATTGGGGAAGGTTTGCTGCGCCTGATCGGAGTGCCGCCGGTGGCCGCCAGCGACCAATTGGTCTCGTCGCTTGAGCTCGCCTACATCGTCGAAGAGAGCACCGAAGGCGGGATGTTGCAACCGGAAGAACAAGTCTATCTAGAAAACGTGCTGGACTTTCACGACCGCATCATCAGCCAGATCATGACCCCGCGCACGCGCATGGCGGCTTTGCCAATGGCGACAACCTTGCCCGAAGTATTAACCATGATCGCCGAGCACCGCTACTCACGTTATCCAGTCTATGCCGAAGATCGCGACCACGTGATGGGCATTCTGCATGTCAAAGACCTGGCGCGCCATATCAGCCAGGATCAGCCAACCTTCGATTTGGCGACATTGGTGCGGCCAGCCATTTTTGCCCCCGAAACACTAGGGCTGGAGCAAATGCTCAAACGCTTTCGCCACGAACATATTCAGATTGCGATTGTCGTTGACGAATTCGGCGGCACGGCCGGTCTCGTTACCCTAGAAGATTTGGTGGAAGAGCTGATCGGCGAGATTCAAGATGAATCTGATCAGGAAATTGCCCCGTTCGAGGAGATCGCCCCGTATGTGTTGCGGGTGCGTGGGGATCTGCTGCTCGACGAATTGAATCAGCATTACGAATTGGATCTGGAACACGCAGAAGCCGAAACCGTGGGTGGGCTAATTATGGCACTGCTCGGCCGTGTGGCGCAACCGGGGGCGAGCGTCCACTATATGAATATAAGTTTTCAAGTAGAAGCGGTCGAGGGCCTTGCGATCAATACCGTCATCATTCACTTACCAAACCCAGTGGCTGATCCGGATGCTGTCGAGTCAACGCGGTCCAGCTCGCTCGCCGAAGGGTATACAAAATGAGTAACATGAACATTACCGACGACCCCATCTACAAACGGATCCGTGATGCCGTATTACGGCTTTCACATGCGCCCAAACGTGTCGTGGAGCCCGTAGACGAGACAGAGACCAAGGCGCGCAATGCGGTGCGACAACTGGCGCGCAGCCGCGTCAGCGGTTTACTGATCCAACTGCGCGCGGCCCACGGGCTAACCTATGCCCAGGTGCAAGAGAAGACAGGGCTTTCTCAGCAGTTGCTCTTTGATGTCGAGTATCAAGCGCGCCGCCTTACGCTAGAGGAGTTACGCGTCTTAGCCCAAGCCTATGAGGTAACGGTCAATGACATCCTGGGCATTGATATTGATTAGATGCGTTATGCGATAGGCTCTCAACGGACTAGCGGTAGACAGGGAATGTTCCCTGTTTACCTATCTACCTATTTCCCCTATCTACCAGACAAAGGAACTGAACATCATGTCGATCAAACGCCTACCTCCAGGTCCCGGTCAAGAATCGGTGTGGGATTATCCACGCCCACCCCGCGTTGAACCAACGACCAAGCGCGTGCGCATTGTTTTTAATGGCGTCACGATTGCCGATACAACGGCGGCCCAGCGCGTCTTGGAGACGAGCCATCCGCCGGTCTATTATATTCCGCCGGCAGATATCAAGTTGGATGCCTTGATCCAAACGCCCAAGCATACTTTCTGCGAATGGAAAGGTCAGGCCAGTTATTACACGGTGTGCGTGGGCGATCGGCAGGTAGAAAACGCAGCGTGGTTTTACCCAAGACCGACCGCCGCCTTTGCTGTGATCAAGGAGTATGTAGCCTTCTACCCGTCGCGCATGGATACCTGTTACGTGGGTGACGAACTTGTCCAGGCTCAACCCGGCGACTTTTACGGCGGTTGGATTACAGGTGAAATTGTCGGACCCTTTAAAGGCAGCCCAGGCACGCACGGCTGGTAACCACAGTTACATCGAGAATTGCTACAATCACTATTTCAGATATAATAATCGAGTCGAATATGCGCATCTTCAAACGAATTCTGCTTGGCATCGTCGTCGTCGTCTTGGCCCTTGTTCTTTTCGTCGTCGGTTCGGTTGGCGTAGACGCGCTGATCGGGCGCAACCGGGTTGCTGCGCTGGTTAATACCCAGGTGGATAATCCGAATGGTCCTCCAGTTGGTGCATTTGTAGCGCAGCCCGCCGGCGCTGGCCCTCATCCGGCGGTGATCATGATCCACGAATTTTGGGGACTAAAACAAGAGATCAACGATAAAGCGACCGCGCTGGCAGCCGAGGGCTACGTGGTGGTTGCGCCCGACACCTATCGCGGCACGACCACCGGCTGGCTGCCGCGGGCAATCTATCTTTCCGCTACGACGCCAGAAGAACGAGTGCTGGCGGATCTGGATACCATCTTTGCCTGGCTGGCCGCACAACCGAATGTCGACCCGCAGCGAATCGCCGTGATGGGCTTCTGTTATGGCGGCCGCCAAGCCCTGCGCTATGGTCTGCACAATAATCAACTGGCCGCCACGAGCGTCTTCTACGGATCGCTAGTGAGCGACCCAGCACAGTTGAGCAAATTGTCTGGGCCCGTGCTAGGTGTCTTTGGTGGCGCCGACAACAGCATCCCATTGGCCGAAGTAGAGGCATTTGAGGCGGGTTTGAATACGGCTGGCATTCCCAACCAGATTTCGATCTATCCGGGCCAACCGCATGCGTTTGTCACTAGCATCGAAGCCATTCGCCAAGGCGGGGCGCAGGGCGAAGCCTGGGCCGAGTTGCTCGCTTTCTTGCAAACCAATCTAAAGTAATGATGATTTGCCATTAACCATTCAGCACTAACCATTATTATGGGCCTCCAATTAGAAGTTCAAGCGGCAGTTGCCAAGATCAATAAGTATGCCAGCGCCGAAAGCGGTGATACGGTAGAGATGGTAGAGCGCCCGCATGGTGGCATCAGCATTGTGATGGCCGACGGCCAACGCAGCGGCCACAGTGCAAAGGCGATCAGCAATATCGTCGTGCGCAAAGCAATCAGCTTGCTAGCCGAAGGGGTGCGTGATGGCGCGGCGGCGCGTGCCACGCACGACTATCTACAAACCCAACGCGGTGGTAAGGTCAGCGCAGAATTGATCATCGTCAGTATCGATCTGGTCACCAAGACGTTGGTGATCAGCCGTAACGCTCGCTGTCCGCTCTTGCTACGCCAGGACGATCAATTGGACTGGTTGGATGCCCCGTCCGAGGCGGTCGGCATCTACCGCAACACCAAGCCAACGATCAACGAATTGAACCTGGCGGCGACGACCACAGTGATCGCCTTTACCGATGGCGTTTGGGCAGCCGGTTTCCGCGTTGGCGTCACCATTAACTTGCCCGCCTTGTTAACCCAGCTTGATCCAGACGGCGACGCCAACGCCCAGACGATCGCCGATGGCATTCTGGCCGAAGCGCTGCGCCTGGACCAACATCGCCCGCATGACGATGCTAGCGTGCTCGTCATCAAAGTGATGCCAGATTCTCAACCCGACGCCGTGCGCAGACTGTTTGTGCGCTTCCCGATTTAATAGCGGTAGGGGAGTAAGGGAATAGGGCGAGAGGGTATGACACCCCTACACCCCTACACCCCTACACCCCTACTCCCTTTCAGCCTATGAACCTACCACTGATCAAAGTTGTCGGCATCAGCGCCAGCGGAAAATCTACCCTGGTTAAAGGGTTGCGGCGCGCTGGCTATAATACGCGCCCGGTCAGCCAAGAACACAGCCATGTGGCGGATCTCTGGCAACAATTCGACCGGCCAGCCGTCCTCATCTATTTGGATATCGATCTGGCAGCCCAGCGCCGTCGTCGCCCGGATGTGAGTTGGGATGAAGCGAATTTGGCCATCGAACAAACTCGATTGGCACATGCACGCGAACATGCAGACCTACGCTTGAACACAGGCCAATTAGAAGCCGCGGCCGTGCTGCAACTGGTCGTGGCGTTTTTGCAAAGCCAACGCATCCGCCGCGCCGATCAACCGTTGCCGGCCCTCGGCGCCACCGGTAGCGCCAATCCACCAGAAGCGGAAAGCGAACCCGAAGCGGAAGGGGCGCGGTCTGGCAAACGCAAAAAGAAAAAGCGTCGGAAAGCATCCGACGCTGAAGCATAACGCAAGTAAGTGATCGATTCTAGGCCAGCGCTTTGACCCCCTCTAGGTTAGAGGGTATAGCTGTTTCACAGCAGAATTCATTTTTCTGTTGGCCAGATGCCAGAGGCACAGCCACAGCGAAAGGATCTTTCTGATTGGCCGGCCGGTGCATTTCATCACCGACCTGATTGGGCAACCCATAGAGCAACTTACGATCAGCGGTCGTGCTTATTTTGCCATTGCTCTTTTCAAGCGGATCGCTTTCAACGATGCTAGAAATCTGCTGCGCTTCGTTTGGTGCGACGGGCAAAATTTCTGGCTCGTCTTCGTGGGCACTGCGGCGGAACAGACGCGGTCCATACCAAAAGCCAAAAATCAAAACCAAGACAAGCACAACAACGCCGATGATTTCCAGCCCATGTTCGACACGGCGAATGGTGCCGGCCGCTTTAAAACCAATCGTGACAAGCAGCACAGTCCAGATCGATTCAATCACCAACACCGTCGGCAGCCAACGGCGCAGCGGTACGCGCGCTAGCCCGGCGGTTACGAGCGTGGGTATAATCAAACCATAGGTAAATTTAGAGATAAGGATCAACTTTATCGCGTGGGCTTTCATCTCCACTTCGAGCCGCTCTAAATGGTGGCTGCGCAAACCAAGCCAGCGTCCATAGCGGTAGAGGGTTTCAATTTTATTGACATAGCCAACCGTATACCAGAAGCAGTCCCCCGTTACATTGCCAATCGCAGCGGCCATCAACACATAGGTAATATCCAGATAACCGGCGGCCGCGGCGGCTGCGCCGATCAAGGTAGCAATCGGCCCTTCGGTGGCAACCAATAGGGCAAGCAGCACATAACTCCACACGCCCAGATCGGGCCAGGCGCCTTGTTGCAGCGTGGAGATTACATATTTTAAAAATGAGTACAACGTTTCCATGAAGCTATCCTAAGTATTCATATCCAGCACTACCGGGGCCCGAATACTGCTATAAGTATGCATACGCATCACGTAGTACATACTATGCAATTATTTGCCCTATCCCCCAAACTTCCACTTCATACCAGTATAGGGTGTTTACACTTTATTGGATGCCTTATTATTAATCGTAAAAATACGCTAAATCCTTCGCCCACTTAACTCCAGATTTGTCAATTTCACAAAAAGAGCAAACACACGCTAAAAGCTGAGCGTTTATTGGACTTATCCGGCGCGTCATCGCCCTATAACAGAGTCATGCAGTACAGTCTATCTCATTTGTGAAAAATTTTATAAATACAATACGCTGTAAAACACATTACACGATGCAACCAGGCAGGCAGCAGCCACAACCTTCGCACAAGACGCACACCAGTTTCCCATTTCTGCCATCATGCATATCGAATGTCCACCTCCCACGTATGGTATAATGGCTCTACTGTATACCACGATTGAGGAAAAGGCATGTCACGACCGTTAATTGATTCTGAATACATTTTTGGTGTGCATGAGCCGGGTGGCGAACAGGTGATGTTGACCGCTGGCCGGCCCGGCTGGGTACTGTTCACCGAAGCCATTGGCCATGATCCCGCTGACCGCACCGGGATGGATTTTACGACCTTTAGCCGCCAAGGGTTGGGCGTCATCTGCCGTTTAAATAATGGATATGAACCGGCCGGCACAATCCCTCATAGCAGCCAATACGAAGACTTTGCCCGCCGCGTTGCCAATTTCGTTGCGGTGAGCCGCGGTTGCAAAATCTGGATCATTGGCAACGAAATGAATTATGCCGTGGAACGACCCGGCATCCAGATCGACTGGTCGCGCCACGCGACCAGTCGCGGCGGTGCACCAGAAACAGCTGATCCGATGCGCCATGGCTTGGCCGTTCGCTTCAATGTCCTGCCCGACTTTTCAACCGAAATCCGCACCACGCGCGGCGCAATTGTCAGCCAGGGCGAGGTGATTACGCCCGCACTATACGCCACCTGTTACCGCCTTTGTCGCGAAGCCATTCACCGCGTGCCCGGCCATGAAGATGATCAGGTATTGGTGGGTGCCGTGGCGCCCTGGAACACGCAGACCGTCTATGGCGACAATGCCAACGGCGATTGGGTGCAATATTTCCGCGATATCTTGCTGGAGCTAGGCCCCAGACAGTGTGATGGCTTTACCCTCCACACCTATAGCAACGGCTCCAACGTGGCCTTGATTACGGATGAGGCACGGCTTGGGCCGCCCTTTCAGAACTATCATCGCCATTTCCGTGCCTATACGGATTTTATGGCGGCCGTGCCAACCAACATGCGCCACCTGGCCGCCTATATTACCGAAACCGACCTGGTGCAGCCCTGGCACAATTTGAATACCGGCTGGGTGCAGGATGCCTATGCCGAAATCAACCGC
>JBBRVA010000037.1:0-19206 GCA_038247295.1 Caldilineales bacterium
CAGTTGTTGTCGCTGTTCGATGCGCCCGACAAACGGTGCCAAGTAAGCGGGTAAGTTATGCAAACGCCCGGGTGATGATTTTTGCTCTGCTGGGGCTTGACTCGTCTGAATTGCTAACAAGGCGAAAGGCAGCTCGCCCGCCCGCATCTGCTCATAGAGCCTTGTCGTCTCCACCGAAGGTGGCACGCCAAACTCTTGCTCGAGCGTGCGCCGACAGCTTTCATATTGGCGCAGGGCTGCGCTCGGTTGACCCTGCGCGGCCAGCGCCTGCATCAACTGGCGCTGGGCTGCTTCGTGCCAGGGTTCGAGCGTTACCTGACGGGCGGCATAGTGCTGCATTTGATCATAGTCGCCCACGGTTGCGTAGTGGGCAGTGAGTGTATCAAGCATCGCCATTACCTGACGGTGGAGCTGTTCGCGCAGCAAAAGTGACCATTCCTCAAAGAGTTGGCTATGCCTGAGCAAAAAACCTTGGAGAAACTCGCCCTGATAGAGCGCCACCGCCTGAGTAAAGTGTTCGATACAGGTGGCGCATGGTTGCCCATTGGCATGGTGGTGAGTTTGACTCAGCCGCCACCCTTGTTGAAAAGCATGCAGATCGACCACGACGCCTTGGCTGTTCCATTGCAGTGTTGTGGGCGTAATCCGAAGGAGCGCCTCGCGCTCCACCACGGCGCGCAAGGCTTGTTTGAGAAAGAACAACGCCTGACGCAGATTGTGGCGTGCTGTCGCCTCATTCTCTTCCGGCCAAAGGAGGGTGGCGAGGGTGGGGCGGGGGTGGGGCGCGTCTGCTTCTACGGCCAGATAAGCCAGCAGGGCACGCGCATGATCGGTCGCGAACTTGAGAGGCACGTCATCATAGGTTACTTGGACCGTTCCTAATAGTTTGAGAAAAAGCGACATTGGGCACCTTTTTTTGTTACGAGGAAATGCTTTATAAAACAAGTAATCTCGGCTTTGTCATTCTGAGCGAGGGCTGTTTTGCGCGAAGAATCTGTTCTTGGTTTGGAGCAGAGATTCCTCGTCGCAAACAGCCGCTCCTCGGAATGACAGGCGAATCTGTTCTTGGTTTGCAGTATAGGTTTTTCGTCACAACAGATCTGTGTTTCCTTCAAGTTTCCAGCCTTCGCTCAGGTCACGCCATTGCGGATTTGTGGACTCGATCAGAGCGATCTTCTTTTCACGACGCCAACCTTTGATCTGTTTTTCACGTTCGATGGCGACATGGACATTGTTGGTCGTTTCATAATAGATCAGCTGATTAATCTTGTATTGACTGGTAAAGCCAGGCGTCATATGGTTTTTGTGTTCGTAGACGCGGCGCTCCAGATTATTGGTCATTCCGGTGTAGAGGGTTCTGGCGCGATTGGTCATGATGTATACGTAGAAATTGCGCTGCTTCATGGTTCGCTTGGCTCTTACTTCCCTAAAAATTAGTTTCTCTCGGCTTGTCAGTTCGAGTGAAGAATCTCTGCTTCACAACGAAAGCAGCTTCTTCAGGGCAAACTGCCGCCCTTCAGAATGACAAGTCTAGATTATTTAAGTTTACGATGGAATAAACGCGGATTGTTCAGGAGACCCGGACTGACAACCGGAGCCATATTATACCACACAATCCTTTGTCTTTTGACGATCTTCGCTATTTTTTTGACGTTTTACCGCAATCCTTTGACGTTTTTTTGACGGCGGCCTGCTATCCTGATGGATAGTATCCAAACAAAGTGAGGAAAACATGGCGCCCAACCCACATTATCATTCCTACCTACTTCGCCTGTGGCGCGATAACAGCAATCACCCTTGGCGTGCCTCACTCCAATCCACTGCGACCGGAGAAAAGCTGGCGTTTGCCGATCTGCTTACGCTCTTGGCTTTTCTAGTGGAACAGTTGACGGTTGATGAGGCGGCTAGCGAACTCGCACACCTTGTCACTTGGCTACAAACGCAAATGACAGAGCGACATGGACCCGCAGAAGGCAAAAGGAGGCCCCAAAACCGATCCCGCAGTTAAACAGTCGTACAATTTTTTCGCTCATCAGCCGAAAGTGTGCAAACACAATATTTTGCGCGACAACAAAATATCGGTTTACACACTTTTCACAGATGAGTCAATTTTTTATTGATTGAACGATTCATTTATCTTGTGTTAAACCCCAATCTAGCCAATCCAAACAGGAGCAATAGTATGAAACATCGACGTGTTGAGTCTTTCCTCATGGTGGCGGTGCTGTTGGCCGTCAACTTCTTCACGCTGCTCTGGCTGCAAGGGCGCCCCTTTGCGGCGGCGTGGGCCAGCGCGCTGGGCGCGCCGGCCGCTGCGCCCCAGGCAGTTACGATTCCCAGCACCTTTAGCTATCAAGGCACCCTACGCGACGCCAGCGGCAACTTGCTGAACGGCCCAGTCAACCTCACGCTAAAGCTCTATGCGGTGGTGACCGGTGGCAACGCCCTCCACACCGAAAGCTTCCCCAACACCAATGTGCGCACCGGTGCTTTCAGTGTAGTCGTGGGTGATGCGACACCGATTGCCGCCACGGTCTTTGACAATTTTCCCCTCTACCTTGGCATTAGCGTAAACCAAGATGCCGAACTGCTGCCCCGTCAGCGGCTTCACCCTGTGCCCTTTGCCATGCAAGCCACCAGCGCCCAGACGGCGGTGACAGCCAATAATCTGGTGCAGGGCGGTGGCGTAGCTGGCCTTGTTACGCTTGGCGCGGCTGGAGCCAAACAGCTTGGCTTCACCGGTGGCGGCTCGATTACGGATAGCCCAACGGGGATGACCATTATCGGCGGTGGCAATAAAGTGACGACCAATGGTGCGCTGGCCGTTGGCGGTGCGCTGGCCGTTGGCGGTGCGCTGGCCGTTGGCGGCGATCTCTCGGTGGCCGGCAATTGGAGCGCCGGCGCGATTCGCGACATCGGCGATTCCAATGGCGGAGCCAATCAACGCTCAACCTACCCAGTGAGCCTCAACCGCTATGTGGTCGAAGCGCCGGATCAGGGTGCGTCGCCAGATTCGGTTCCTGTCGATGATGCGATCTTGGTCCAACTTTGCCAAGACGAAGATGGCTGCACCTTTACATTGGGCATGCGCAATTGGCTCCCCGCGCTAGGCAATGGCATGCTGGCGACGCATGGTCCCTACCGCTTCTCCTTGACATCCACCGTTAACAACAAGCGCTGGTGGGATGCGCGCCGACAAGATGGCGTCCAGGCTGCCGGTGGTGCTGTTACCACTGAAGATGGCAACAACGCAATCAATCATGTTGCCCAGGCCTTTGATTGTTATTTTACCGATGGCAAATATGTCAACGGCGCAGATCTGGGCGACACGGCGACTGGCTTTGCGCTGCTAAACTGGCATGCCGGTTGGACTGACCCAGGTATGGTCTGTGTACTGATCATCGAAGACTAAACTACCCCAGCAGAAAGGAGGATCAATCGATGAGACAATTCTTACAACACAGAACGCTGGGTCGATTACTGGGTGGGCTGCTGGCTTTGTTGCTGACGCTGCTGCTGATGGCTCGAATCGCCCAGGCCGCCTGTGGCGGCGGTAACTTTAGCGATTTCTGCTCAAGTAACTTTGGGCTAACCGGCAATCTCAGTGCCGTGGGTAGCCCCACCAGCAACAACTTTCCTGCCGTAGACAACAGCCAGTTGCCGATGGCCGGTGCGCTCTTCTATGCCGATTACAAAGCGCTGGAAGCGCAAGCACGCGGCCTGCTCGAACGCAACCTGAAGTTCCGCCAGGATATTTCACCCTATCGCACGAATAACAACTTTAATAAGCTGGTGCGCCAGTTTGATGTCAACAGTGGCTTTGCCGTCGTCTATGATGACCCTGACCCCATCATCACCAGCATGACCTTGCAACAACGCATCGACTTGGCCGATGCCGATCTACGCCAGGCGCGCGACCTTTATGCCTACTTGGCGGTCTACGCCCCCGAAGCGCGCATGCGCAATGACAATGGCACAGACTCGGTGCCGGGTGCCAATTATAAGGAGCAACTCTGCGCCCAGGCCGAAAACCCCAATCCGCCCGACCCGGCCAAGAGCGGCCAAGTGCTTGAACCCGTTATCGATTGGTGCAACTTTCAGGCCCGCCTGCGCCAAAGTGTGCGCGAAGCCGCCTATCTGCGCATGATCTTTGCCCAGCAGTTTATGGTCGATGCGCTGGGGCTGCACTTTAGCGCCGGGGCGTTGCTCGGTGGCGAGACCTTTGTGCGCCAGGAGGTGGCCAAACTGGACGCTGCCAAACATCAGTTTGATTTAACCGAGCAAGCGCTGCGCGAGCCACTCAATCACAGCCTAGGCAGTGGTTGTCTGGTCTCCGACTTCTATACTCAGGCCGAATGGGCGCTGCTCTCGCGCGCGGTTCAGGGGCAGGAGGTGGCGCAGCATCACATTGCCACCCGCTTGAGCTATCTGGACATCAAGCAGGACAGTGACATCCCCAAAGCCCAGGCCGCTGCCCAGGACACCTATCGCACAGCGGCTACGACGGGTTATCTCAACATGGTTAGCTTGGCCGGTACAGCCGCCGTAGGTGCGTCAAGTGGCGGCTGTGCAGCCGCGGGCACGCGTCCCGATGGCGCACTGGTGGCGGAGATGGCGCTCAACCTGATCGATACGCGCGAAAAGGCGCGCGAAATGCGTGATGGACGCAATATCTTTGGTCTGGATGTACGCTTCACCCCAGCACGACCCTATCATACCGCCTTTGGTAGCACCGACAAGGGGTTGTGGGAGCAGGCTAAAGAGGCCGCCGATCTGGCCTTACAGATCCAGCAACAGACCGAAAACGCCGAGCGCATCTTTGACCTCAATCAGGCAGAGCTGGTCAAAGCCGTGCTGGCGATCAACAACAAGGTGGACAACGAAATCCAGATTGAGGCGGGCTGTGATTTACAAGGCTTCCTTAACGAGCCAGACCCGGATGCCGCTTGGTACACCTGCATCGCCGACATGATCGAACATACCCAGGAATGTGACCCCACTGCCAACACGTTTGACGCTTGCATGGCGCGCACCACCGATGGCTTGCCCGTCGCCGTGGATTGCAGCAACTGTTTGATCCTCGTCAGTGACATGCGCACGGCGCGCCAGGACTTGCGTGTGGCTTGGCTGGGGGTGGAGGCGGCGATTTTGAAGCGCGACAATCTGATCAAGCGATCTGATACCGAAACCATGCGTAACACCAAGGTGACAAGCGCCATTTTTGCGGGTGCACAAAAAGTTTCCGGGTATGAGGCCGTAATTGTCGCCGCCAATTGTTGCACAATTGGAATTAACACCGACCTAAATCTTGAGTTTGGTACGAATCCAGGGGCATTTATTGAGGCAGTGCTACGACCCTTGCAGATGATGCAAGAAGCGGCCAACGAGATGGAGATCGAAAATGCAGAATCGGACGCGGTGATTCGCAACCTCTTTTTCGATTTAGCCGAAGCGACTGGCGAGATCGACAGCGCCGCCCAGCAATATAACTCAATGCTAACCCAATTCAACGGTGTAGTCGGTCAAACGGGCCATGATGTCTTTGAGTCCAAGCGCCAACATGCTTACGTCACCGCCCTGCCCGCCAACGACCCCAGCCACCGCATGGTGCGCGATTCGCGCCGGCTGGAGTTAGCGCAAGCCCTGGAAACGGCCGCCCGCCAAGCCTATCTAGCCGCCCGCCGCGCCGAGTATGAGTACACCGCCCGCCTGAGTGCCAACAACTTCCGCATCTCGGACATCTACAAGGCGCGCACGGCCAACGACATTCTGATCTTCCTGCAAACCCTAGACGCGACCATTGCCAATCTACCGGGCGCGGTCAAAGATGCCGACAGCAATCAGCGTGATTTGACCCTGTCGGTGGCGCAACATGTGTTGGGGTTGACGGATACCTATCTCAAAGGGCAAGGTGTTGCCGATGCTGACCTCCAGAGCGAACGTAACAAACGCTTCCGCCAGTGGGTGGCGCAGAAGACCAAACCGGGTAGCGATGGTAAACCGACCTTGCTCTTTGACTTCACGACTTCGTCTGCCACCAATGGTCTCATCGGCCAAGTGGTGCAGCAAGGCTATGACTTCTACTGGCTGCACAAAGTGGCCGGCATTGGTCAGCCCAAGCCCACTAGCAACGGCTTCGGCTTGAATCTGGTCACCACCCAAGCCGGCAGCCTCGGCTATCGCCAGGTGCGCGTTAGCCAAACCGGCCAAGTTGGGTTGACCTCGTTTGCCGGCTGCCTGTTGGACTATCGCTTGATCCCACCGGCAGCACTGCTAGGGCTGGACTTCCCCACCAACCAGCCGACTGATGTGGTGGCCGGCGCCTTTAGCGGTGACATCAATGGCAAGCACAGCAATACGACCCCCGGCTATAGCACGCCCGCCTTCCTGGGTCGCCCACTGGCTGCCAACGGCTGGCAGGTGGTGATCAACGCCGGTTCGCCCGATGGCATCCTGCCTGATCTGGATCTGCAAAAGTTGACCGACATCGAACTCAAGATCAGCACGACCTATGGCACGCGGGCCTCTAACTCCCTGCCGCAGCCGTCTCAGTGTGTACGCGTGGATTTCTAGAAAGAAGTAGGGAGTAGGGAGTAGGAGGCGAACGTCTACTTACTCCCTACTTCCTACTCCCACATTCCAATAAGGAGAATGTTATGAAAAACAAATGGCTCGTCACCACGCTGGGGCTGTTGCTGGTCGTGGGGATCAGCGGTGTGGTGCTGACGCTCTTGCGTGTGAATGGCTTGCCGCCGGTGATCCACCAGGTGGCGGCTCAGTCTCAGCCGGCCCAGGTGGCCTCGGCACAAAGCGGCGTGGCGCAAATTGTGGGTGACTACAGCGGCGTGGTGAAATTACAGGTTACCCTGGCCGGTGTCTATAGCGACACGCTGGTCACGCCGCCCAGCGCCGGCACGCCCGATCTGGGCAGCATTGACCTGGCGCTCCAGATCAACCAGACCGACGCTGCGCTCAGCGGCTATGTCAGCCTAGATAAAACGTTGGTCTTCAGCGTCGAACATACGATCCAAAATGGCGGGGCCGCGCTCGAAATCGGCCCCTACGTCAATGGTAGCTTTGATGGGACAAATTTAACGCTGGCCTCGGAGCGGGTTGCCACAAACCTCAGCGGGCAATTGATCCAGCGGCAGTTTCGCCTCACCGGTGCCATCAGCCAGAGCGATGGCAGCAAGCTGAGCGGCGAATATCGGGAAACCCTCTGGGGCGTCGCTCGCCAGCCGGTCACGGTGATTGGTACGTTTACCTTGCAACGCCCGGTCTTTGACAACACCGTACCGGACACCAGCAACAAAACGCCCGATACCGTGGCGGATACGACGACTACGGCGCAAGGGGCGGCGGTCACGATCAACGTCCTCGCCAATGATAGCGACGCCAATGGCGATGCACTGACCATTACTTCCGTCAGCAAGCCGCAATTTGGCACAGCCACCACCGACGGCCAGAGCGTAACCTACACCCCCAACGCCAACTTCGTAGGCAATGACAGCTTTAGCTACTTCGTCAGCGATGGCAAGGGTGGTACAGCCGCCGGTTCGGTCACCATCACGGTCAACGGGCCAGGCGGTCCCAACCAGGCGCCGACGGCGGCTAATGACACTGCTACGACCACTCAAGGCAGTGCTGTGACTATCGACGTGTTGGCCAACGATGCCGACCCGAACGGTGACGCGTTGTCAATCTCGATTGATGGGCTGCCAACCAACGGCACGGCAACTGTCGAGAATGGGAAGATCGTTTATACACCGAATGCCGGCTTTACAGGAACCGACAGCTTCACCTACATTGTCAGCGATGGCAAGGGCGGCACAGCCACCGCCACGGTTACGGTGACGACAACAGCTAGCCTAACGCCTACAAACAACCTATTCCTGCCGTTGGTTAATCGGTAAGGCCGACAGGATGAAGGGATGGCAAGATCATCCTTGCCATCCCTTCATCCTGTCATTTCCACCGCACCCAATGCCTGCAGCGCCGCCTTCTGCGCTGCGCTGATGCCCGTTGCACCGGTGATGTTCATGCCGGTGTATTGGAATTGCCCGAATAGTGTTCGACCAAGGTGGCCGTGCTGACGCCTGGTCCGCGCAACCCATGTGCGCCGAGTAATTCTTCCCCGACTACCGCATCTAAACCAGCCAATGGCAAAGTGCGCACAAGCGGCGTTTCCGCCGCCAGACGCACAATTTCGCGCGGTTGTTCGCGGCTGGTGATCAGCAAACAACTTTGGTGGCTGGTTTGCCCGATGCGCAACAACAATTGACCATAGTTCTCGTAGCCATTGCGATAGGAACCGGCCCGCTCGCCGCCCTGCATAATACTTTCCGCGTTATCAAGAATTAACAAACAGCGCTGCGTACGCAAATAATCAAACAACAAGCTTAGTTGTGCATCCAACCCAGGAGGAATTTTCGCTAATTGCTGGCCAGAGAGAATGCGCAACCACTGGTCCAACAGGTCGCTCAGGGTCGGGGCATTGAGCAGCGAACGCCAAATGACAAACGAAAAATGGTTAAACCCTTGGACCAGGATATGCAAATGTTCACGCTGCAATAGCAGCCACTCTTCAAAGCGATCACTGCCGCTGGTTAACTCAGTGAGCAGTTCGGCCTGGCAGAGAGCAACCGCTGCTTGAACGAACCAGGAAGGGCGAACTGTCTTTACCAACTTGCGCCCCGGCAGCTATACCATCTGCGAAGTACTGGTGACAGACTGGTTCAATAGTACGCCAAACACACTCGATGGCACCTGCCAGCAGCCTTGCTATACTGTCACCGTTGCGCCGGGCCAAGCGGTCTGGACGCGCTTTGGCAACAGCACGACACCATTGGTCAGCGCGGCCGACGCAACACCGGTTACCGATATTGTGGTCTGCGATTTGCCAGCGACCGACGATGCGGGGAACGCAATGGGCACAGAACGGGATCCGTGGGAAGAGGAGGAGGATTCGGCTAGAAACAATGCGATCTTCTTACTGCTCGTGATCCGGTAATTGGCGATTAGAAGATTGGTGCGACGAAATCTCCTAATCGCCAATCTCTAACTCTACCGCCCCCAACGCCTTCAACGCCGTCTTTTGCGCCACCGTGATCCCGGTCACGGCGACATTCCACAGGCGTACTGTCTGGTCGTTACTGCTACTGGCCAGCCAGCGACCATCGGGGCTAAAACACAGCCAGTTGACCCGCCCCGTGTGACCGGTCAGGATCTGCTGCGGGGTGAGCGAGTTGCCAACAACTGGCCTATTTGCCGACAACAGACGCGCAACTGACCAGAGTTGGATCGTCTTATCATTGCTGCCGGTGGCAAGCAGCGTGCCATCTGGGCTGAAGGCGAGAAACCATAACATATAGCGGTGGGCCTGGACTTCGCGCAGGAGCACACCGCGCTCGGTATCCCATAATTGGAGCAGGCCCGTTTCATTGCCAGCGGCCAAGATGCGGCCATTGGGATGAAAGGCCACCGCCCGCACGCCGCGGTGGCCTTTGGGCACGGGAAAAATAGTGAGCAACGCCCCCGTACGGATATCCCATAATCGAACCGTTTGATCACCACCGGCGCTAGCCAGGGTATGACCATCGCTGCTCAAACTCAGCCGCCAGACCCCAGCCGTATGGCCGCGCAAGGTGCGCACGATCTTCCCGCGTTGGATCGTCCCCGTGTTCTCGTCGTAGATCGCCCAAACGCGAATCAATCCGTCATCACTACAACTGATCAAGGTGCGGCCATCAGTGCTAAAGATGAGCAACCAGACATAGTTGGTGTGGCCTTCTATACTCAAATCAAGTTGAGAACCGGATTTTTACCCCCTCCTAACCTCCCCCTGGGGAGGAACCGTCACGGGGTAGACGAGGTGTCAGTTCCTCCCCTTCCTAGGGGCCCAGAGCGGGCACCCCGGTAGGAGGGGGTAAAAATCCGCTTTTCATTTTATCGATAAAACCCTTAAAAGTCGCACAATTGCTCGCGTGTACAGCTAGCATGATCGGCGCGACTTTTAAATGGTTTGTCCATTAGCAAACAGCTCCGCCAAAGCAACCCACAAAACATAGGCGATTTTACGGATTTACTTTCCAAAAAACTGCTATACAATAACAGTTACACAGAGAGCACAGAGCAGACAGACAGACAGTACAGGGCAAACAGAAGTCAACCCCCACACAATAACTAATAAGGAGAAAAAGAGCATGGCAAAAATTCTGGTGATTGAGCACGAAGTGATTCTGCGCGAAGAGACGGCCGCGTGGTTAACGCTGGAAGGTTTTACCGTTTTGAGTGCCAGAGACGGCCTGACCGGCGTAGACTCTGCTTTTCGCCATGAACCAGATTTAATTCTATGCGACCTTATGCTGCCGGGCATGGACGGCTACGCGGTGCTGGCAGAAATCCGTGCTCACCCTGCCACGGCCCGCACTCCATTCCTCTTCCTTACTAGCGTCGCCACACAGATAGAGATTCGCCAGGGGCTGGGTATCGATGCCGACGATTACATGATCAAGCCGCTGCATCGCCCAGAACTCTTGGCCGCGATCTACGCTCGTGTAGACGGAAAACCTCGGCAGGAAGCGCAGGGTCTTTGTGAAGTTGAGCTATTGCAGGAGGCGCTCGCCCAGGAAGAAATCCAGCGTCAGCTCAAAACAAATCTGCTCGGCATGTTGACCGATGATGGGCACAATCCGCTGACCAATATTCTGCTTGCCCATAATCTATTCTGCGGTCAGGCGGCCGAATGGGATGAACAAGCCAACTTGACGCACTGTAACCACGTCGAAGCATCAGTTCGCCAGCTCATATATATGCTCGATGATGTTCTGCTCGTTGCGCAGCTAGACATTGGCCTGCTCGATGTCAAACCGGAGCCGGTGCATGTCGGCCAATTTTTGCAGCAGATCGTAGAAGACTTCCAGACCGTCCAAGGTGAAAAATACCAAATCCGTTTGGCGACCCATACGAGCACCCCCATCTTGGTCGACAAACGGCTGCTGCGTCAGGTTGCAATCAATCTGATCGCCAATGCACTCCAGCGTTCAGCCATTGGGGGCAGCGTGTATATTTTGGTCGAAAGCCACAAAGCTGGGTGTCGCCTGGTCGTGCAAGATCACGGGCTTGGCTTGCACGACCAGACGCATAGCCAAGGGTTGGGGTTGGCGCAGATCAAACAAGCAGTGGAATTACAAGGCGGTTCTTTCGATTTGGAAAGCCGAGTCGAGGGCGGGTCTACAATCACGGTGACAATTCCCACCCACAGCAGCGCAGTAATGACGCCAACCGTTGAGCACAGCCACCGACAGGTTACTGAAAGCTGGCGCAAAATGGCCGCCTAACCCTGGCCGCTCCAGAAAAAAGTGAAGTAGTCTGAGGCTAAAGCAATTGATTGGACGCGGATTTGCGCGGATGAGCGCGGATTTTAACAAATTTGCTGTTAAAATCCGCGCTCATCCGCGTTCTAAAATAGAATTACCGAATTGTCACCGTGAGGGCAAAGTTGGCCAACCCCGTCCCCGTGTTGATCACCTCGATAATGTAATCACCCGTAGCCGGCAGCCGTCCCGACCAGTTGTGGATCGGCCCATCGGCACCGGCCATATTTTCAGCGCGGGGGTTAAGCACAGTGAACATCGACTTACCCCTTTGTAAAGATGATAAATTTAAGCTGTAAATGAAAGCTTTGTGAAGCTTGGTGCCAGACCCGTACGACTTCTGCGCAAAAGTTGCACGGGTCAATTTTGAATTTGATCGCATTGCAATGTCTAATTTTTGACGTACCACCCCGGCCAAATGTTCCTACGAAAAAGCCATGTAGTGACCGACCTAACGCAGACCAGTTAGAGACCGGACTGGTGTCTATATCAAACCATACATTGGCACGCGATAACAGCAGCAAGCGCGACAGCAGCCGATACAAGCAGTAACACAAATCACCTTAAGACATCATTTGGCATGGCCGATCTTTCGTGCTATCCTCTTTTCCTCGATATTGAACATTAACCACCACTATTTAGCTATCGATGATATGCCAATTACAAACCGAAACGATGCACTGCGCGAAGTTGTCCGTCTCTTTCTCCGCCTGGGCTTCACCGCCTTTGGTGGCCCAGCTGCCCACATTGCCATGATGCACGACGAAGTGGTGGTGCGCCGGGGTTGGATGGCGGAGCAACATTTTCTCGATCTGGTCGGTGCCACGAACTTGATCCCGGGTCCCAATTCGACCGAAATGGCGATCCATATCGGTTACGAGCGCGCCGGCTGGCGCGGGCTGATCGCAGCCGGCATCTGCTTTATTATGCCCGCCGTCCTGATTGTGTTGGCGCTGGCCTGGGCTTACGTGGAATATGGTAATACGCCCCAGGGCGACGCCTTGATGTACGGCATCAAGCCGGTGATCATCGCGATTGTGGTACAGGCTTTGTCCCGACTCGTGCCGACCGCGCTCAAAGGACCATTGCTCGCCACAATTGGTATCAGCGCATTGGCCCTCTATCTGCTTGGGGTCAATGAGTTGCTGGTGCTCTTTGGTGGGGCGCTGCTGGTGGTTGCGATCCAGGCCGTGCGCCGCTTCCCCTTGCCAGTGGCCATGCTGTTGCCACTGGCAGGTCTGGAGAGCGGACTACGCCAAGCAGGGACAAACAACCCTGTTTCGCTAGACCGCCTTTTTCTGATTTTTCTTAAAGTGGGGGCTTTGCTCTATGGCAGTGGCTATGTCTTACTAGCCTTCTTACGCAACGATCTGGTCGTCAACTATGGCTGGCTGACCGATCAACAACTGCTCGATGCGGTCGCGATTGGCCAATTTACGCCAGGGCCGGTCTTTACCACCGCCACTTTTATCGGCTATCTCTTGGCTGGCATTCCTGGCGCCATCGTCGCCACACTGGGCATTTTTCTGCCCTCTTTCTTCTTCGTCGCCCTCCTGGCGCGCATCGTACCCTACATTCGCAAATCGCCGTGGACAGCCGCCTTTTTGGATGGGGTCAATGTGGCCGCGTTGGGCTTGATGGCCGGCGTGACCTGGCAATTGGGCCGCGCCGCGTTAATCGACATCCCCACAATCCTGTTGGCCCTCGCGGCCGGAGTTCTGCTCTTTCGCTTTAAGCTCAATTCCGCCTGGCTAGTCTTGGTCGGTGGCAGCGTTGGGCTGGCGATCGGCTATTTTGCCTGAGCTTGACGGCATGTCGAGCGGAGTGGGTATGTGTGATGGATAATAAGCGTTGGAGATCAATCAACAATGGAACCAAGTGCCTTTGGCCGCTGGCTCAAACGGCTGCGCGCCGAGCAAGATCTGACGCAAGAGATGCTCGCTGAAGCGGTCGGCTGCGCCACGCCCACCTTGCGCTCCTTCGAGATCGGCAAACGTCGCCCTTCGCGGGAGATGGCCGAGCGCATCGCGGATGTATTACAAGTACCAACCAGCCAACGAACAGAATTTCTGCGTCTAGCGCGTCTACCCCTGGAGGCGCAACGTGATCAAGCGGAAGATGAGGAAACCGATGTGCTCGCCTGGTTAGCGCCGCGCCAGCTCTTGCTTGTGCTAGACAACTTCGAGCAACTGTTGGGCAATGGCGACGCCGTGGCCTGGGTGGCCGAGCTTTTTCAGCACACACCCGGTCTACACTTGCTGATCACCTCGCGCGAACGCTTGCGACTGCGCGGGGAACGCATCTTCGAGTTGGGTGGCCTCGCGCTGCCGGCAGATGCGGTTGCGCCAGAGAAGGCAGACGCTGTCCAGTTCTTCCTGGAGCGCGCCCAACAGGCAGCGGGCGACTTTAGGTTGGATGCAACAAATCAGCCGGCCGTTGTGCGCATCTGCAAGCTATTAGACGGCATGCCGCTCGGCATCGAGCTGGCCGCGGCGTGGGTGCGAGTGCTCTCCGTCACTGAGATCGCCGACGAGATCGAGAAAAATATGGACTTTCTGGTGCTGGCGGATCGCGACGCCATGCCGCGCCACCGCAGCATGCGGGCAGTGTTTGATCATTCGTGGCGGCTGCTCAGCGATGAAGAACGCGCCGTATTGATGAAGCTGGCGGTCTTTCGCGGGGGCTGTCTGCGCGAAGCAGCCGCGGCCGTCGCCGATGCGACGTTGTTGGTGCTGGCCGGCTTGATCGATAAGTCTTTGGTGCGCCGCATGGGCGATCGACGCTTCGATCTGCACGAGCTTATCCGCCAGTTTGCAGCCCAACAGCTTGCGGCGGAAGCACAAACCGTGGCGACGAAAGATCGCCATCTGCATTATTTCCACCAATTCGCCCTGCAAGCGGAAGCGGGCATGAGCCAGCCAGACCAAGTGATCTGGTATGAAAAGGTCGATCAAGAGCAGGATAATTTGCGCGCGGCCTGGGCCTTCGCCGAGCAGAACGACCCAAACCGGCACGCATCACGCAGGGGTTGGAACTGGTCACCGCGCTCTATCGCTTTTGGCAGGGACGGGGTCATCTAACCGAAGGCCGGGCCTGGATGGAACAGGGCTTAGCCAAGGCACAATTCGCAGCACCGGCCGTCATCGCACAGACGCTCAATACGCTGGGGTGGTTGGCCCACCAACAGGGGGAGTCACCGTATGCGCGCCAACGGCTTGAAGAGAGCCTGTTGCTTTTCCGCCAATTGAACGATGAACAAGGGATCGCCGAGGTGTTAGACATGCTGGGTGATGTCGCGTGGGCAGCCGATGATCTGCGCGCGGGCGTGCCTTATTACGAAGAGAGCCTGGCCCTGCGCCGGCGGTTAGGAATGCAACGTCAGGTAGCGATGTCACTAGTACACTTGGGCGTAAGTAAGACAGTGAATCAGTAGGACAGTAGAACAGTGTTTGTACTGTCTCACTGTCCTACTGATTCACTACTGATTCACCGGAGAATAGTATGGTTATTTCCGCCCAAGTGTACTAGTACAGTCTGGGGCGGCTCTATGTAGATCACGATCTGAATGAGGCGGCGGCCGCTTGTTTTGCCGAAGCATTGCCTATCCTGGCCGCGTTCGGCGATCAGCGGGGGCGGGCGCTGACGATTAATGGCTTGGGTAGACTCGCCTTCAATGAACAACAGTACACTCTAGCTGGTGAGCGTTTTGGTCAGGCGTTGCACCTCTTTTATCAATTGGGCAATAAAGTCGATATTGCCGAATGTTTGGAGGAACTAGCGCTTGTGGCCTTCGCCATTAACGAGTTCGAGCGCGCGGCCACCCTGTGGGCGGCGGGTGAAGCCTTACGTCAAGAAATTCGTGTCTTCATGCTCGTTTATAACCAACACTTAGCGGCGCCAATGTTGGCGCAAATTGACGCGCAGCAGATGGCGGCCGCGCGCGCGGCTGTACAGCGGCGCAGTTTTAAAGAGGCTGTAGCCTACGCCGTACATGGGTTTGCCGGCGTAGATTAGAAGAATTTTTACCGCAAAGAACGCGAAGAGCGCAAAGAAAAGCCTGCATCCTTTGCGCTCTTCGCGTTCTTTGCGGTAAAAAACTGCTTCCTGGTAGGGTGCCAACACCCTATAATTGTACACCGATTTTTCAAATCGGCGGATACCGATTTGAAAAATCGGTGTACAGATCCAAGCACGCAAGTTGTTCGGACCACCTGCGTTAAAACAACATTAGGAATTACTGCACGATCACCGGCAGATAGAGGCCATAGCCAAAGATCGTAAAGGTCAGCAGGCTGGACGTGCCACCGCCAGGCGACGGGTTGATCACGCTCAGGTCGCCCGTGCCACCCGCCGCCTGGGCCGTCGGCGTGAATCACGCCTTATCTACCGTCCGGCAGAATGCGCTGTGGTTGACGATGGGCTGGCTGGTGTAGAGGCTGGTGTGAAAGCCGGGATCAAAACCTACTATTACAATATCTATCAAGATCAATGCGAATGGCCTGGGGTCGTAAGCTTTAAGTCCAGGTCAGAGCTTCCAGAACTGATCGCACATAACAAGGTCACCAACTTTGCGCCTTCGGTGCCGGACGCAGCAAAGCTGCACCGGTTGTGAACGACGTTCGGCTATTTCAGCGACGTGAAGGGAAGAATCGCGAACACTGAGCAATTTCAGGGCTAGCAAGTCATACAATTATATGGTAAGATGACAGATAACGTACATTTATCTGTTCATTCAAGGATATACTCCCATGTCAATTGTACTTCCAACTTTACCAATTACCGACTTACGGACAAAGCAGCCGGAAGTATTAAGTACCCTCAAACAGACGCCTGTTGTTTTAACACATCGCGGTCATGGGGCGGCAGTTCTCGTCAGCCCAGCCCAATGGAATGCGCAACAATCAGAATTAAAACATTTACGTCTGCTGTTAGAGGCGATGCAAATTAAGGCGAAAGGTAAACCTACAGTTTCTCTGGCTGAAGTGAAACGTCGTATTGCGGCAAAAAAGAGCAACATGCCATGATCTGGGACGTTGAATTTAGTCAAGAAGCCAGTAATTATGCAATCGATTCGCATCCGCACAATGAAAATGTATTAATTGCGATTGAGCAGTTAGCGTTTAATCCTGATGGGCTTCCCAGCGAAGGTACATATCAACTTTGGGAAGATTGGTGTATCTGGGCAATCTCAGATCATACAGTGGTCTATCAAAAGGTTGAAGTCATTTTCCATATTTATATTTGGGTAATTAAGCCAACCGAGTAGCATTTCACTCGTATTGTTGCGCGAACGTATAAAAACAAATCCACACCACGAATAGTCGTATACTGGCGCTATCGACCAAGGCTTGCACAACCCTAAAGGTCCGTATTATCTGTGATCGGCTGCTGCGGGGTAGCGTCCCCGCTTACAGAGAAAAATCTGAGGAGGCAATCAGCTATGCTTGATCATGCGCAGGAAGCTAAATTAACGGAAGAGACGCTTGAAGTGCTTCAACGATGCCTTTGCCCGCCATGATGTTGATGCGGTCATGGCGGCCATGACCGCAGACTGTGTCTTTGCGGGAGCGGTAGATAAGTAGCAGGTGCATCCAGGTGACTGTCACTGCCCAATGGCGCGTTGGCTCGTGTCGCATTGGATGGGCAGTGACAGTCACCTGCGCCAGACGTTATTCAACGTGATGGGGATCACGCGGATGCGCCTCGCTTTCAACGGGGATCAGGGCACGTGGGCGTACACCAACGGGCAGGGCGACAATGTGCTGCAGTTCGGGATCGGGCGTATGCTGGCCGGCAAGTTCCCGCAGCGCAATTACTTCGGCGCGCAGATCGGTTCGATCCCGGGCATCGAATACGATTGCCTGGCCTCGGCGGCGTGGATCGACGAGCAGACGTTCAATCTAGAGGTCTATATCACGGATAATTATCTGGGCGGGCTCCGGATCTCTTTCGTCTTCAAGGGGGAAGAGATCGGCGTCTTTATGACGAAACAAGCCGAGTGGTTCCTAGACGAATACAATGGATTCGCCGGAGGAAAGCGCCTCTAATGCACCCCATCGGAAGCATCCATTGCCCCGGACTCAGGGTGATCTCGACCTTTTTGCCGGTCGCCCGCATTATGCAATTGACAATACCCTGGATGGTACTATAACGGCACCAACATAGAAAGGTTGAAGATTGCAAAAGAGACCACACAAACTGGCTGCCGATGCCGAAACACGCCAAGCGCAACTCCGCCACGTCGATTGGATTGGTGGCGGCAGTGGTGCGGGTAAATCGACAATTGCGCGTCGGATTGCGGCTGAGCGTGGCCTGCACTACTACGCCACCGACGACGTGATGCCGGATCACGCCAGGCGGAGTACACCAGAGTCCTGCCCGTATTTGCATGCATTTATGGCAATGGACATGGACGAGCGATGGGTGAACCGATCCCCAAACGTCATGTTGGAGACGTTCCATTGGTTCCTGGGAGAAGGTTTTAACCTGATAATCGAAGACCTCCTTTGCCTACCGAAGGAACCGGGCGTGATCGCCGAGGGCTTCCGACTGTTGCCCCATCTCGTACAGCCGCTCCTCGCAATGCGTCGTCAGGCAGTCTGGCTGCTACCGTCTCCCGCGTTCCGCCAGGCGGTGTTCGACAGCCGAGGAGGGACACAATGGGCATTTATCGGGAAAACAAGCAATCCTCAGCAGGCTCTCCGCAACGTACTCGAGCGCGATGCTATGTTCACCGACCGTCTTTCTGAGGAAGCGACGCGTCTGGACATGAATATCATAGCGGTCGATGCCACGATGACGGTGGATAATCTTGCCAACCGGGTGATGGAGGTGTTTGGGCTTTAGGCATGCTAACGTCAATTGTCCATCTTTGTTGAGACACCCATGCCAAAGCCAGCAATTGCAAACTCGAAGCCAGCTAACATTTCGCTGTAGCCGACCAGTCGAATCGTAGCGATCTTCGGGTTCCATATTGGTATATCCACAAATATCGGAAAGAAACAAAAATAGGCCGCACACCAAGAAAGCAACAACGGCGATGAGCCTAGTCCAGAAGCTATTATCGACACTCCTGCCCCGGCGCTGGGCGGAGGAGATGGAGACTGAATCACGCGCGTGGATGGTGCGCTGCTCGTGCGGTTTTGCGCGGTCCGTTTGGGACTTGGGCGGCATCCGCTACAAGGCGGCAGGCCAGCCCCGTCGGTTTATGGCGTGTCCACAGTGCGGGCAGAGCTCTTGGCACACGGTTTCCCGCGAGCAGCCGCCGCCTTCTCAGCCATGACATAATGATGGCTCGTTAGCATAGTTTAGGAAAGGACTACCCGCAATGGAAGCAGACATGCAGCAACAAAACCCGGTCCGCATGGCAATTGCCGGAATGAGCCACGGTCATGTGATCTGGATCCTGCGCAACTGGCAGCGCGCAGATTTGGATATTGCCGGATTCTGGGAGCCAGACCGTGCGCTGGCCGCGCGCTACGCCGAACAATACAAATTTCCCATCGAGCGGGTGTATAGCGACCTGGATGAAATGCTTGACGCGGTACAGCCAGAGGCGGTGTGCGCGTTTGGCTCGATTTACGATCATCTGCGCGTAGTTGAAGCCTGTGCGCCGCGCCAGATCCATGTGATGGTGGAAAAGCCGCTGGCCGTGAGTATGGCCCATGCTGAAGCAATGGCCGCGCTGGCGCGCACGCATGGCATTCACTTGATCACGAACTACGAAACAACCTGGTATGCCAGTACCTACGCCGCGTATCGCATGGCAGTCGAAGAGGGTGCGTTGGGCTCCATCCGCAAAGTGGTAGTGCACGATGGGCACTTTGGCCCG